>NZ_JAQIBB010000001.1:0-143709 GCF_027920745.1 Gallibacterium faecale
ATTGTATTACTCGATAATGTATTACGTTTTTGTTTACCAGATATTTTTGCAGACACCGTATTTGACTATGATGAAATTAATGCATATTCCATTCGAATGACCCGAGATGCAGAATACGATTTAGTAACGGAAGTTGAATATAGTTTGTTGGAACAGATGTCTTCTAGTTTAAAACAACGTTTAACAGCCCAACCAGTTAGATTTTTATATGAAAAAGTGATGCCTAAAAATTTACTAAAAATGCTAAAAAAACGCTTACATATTACAAATCTTGATTTAGTTGAAGCGGGTGGGCGTTATTTGAGTTTTAATCATTTACTACAATTCCCAGACTTAGGGAATAAGGCGCTAGTGAATCCGCCATTACCTACAATTAAGCATCCACAATTAAAAAAAGAACGCATTATTTTTGATGCAGTAAGTAAAAAAGATATTCTCCTGTATTATCCTTATCATAGTTTTGGTGTTATCTGTGAAACGCTACGTCAAGCTTCTTTTGATCCTAATGTGACTGCAATTAAAATTAATTTATACCGTGTAGCTAGCCAATCTTTAATTATAGAAGCGCTATTAAATGCAGCGAATAATGGGAAACAGGTTACAGTGATTATCGAATTGCAAGCGAGATTTGATGAAGAAGCGAATATTCATTGGGCAAAACGTCTAACGGAAAGTAATATTAAAGTTATTTTTTCACCGGCTGGTTTTAAAATTCATTCAAAATTATTTCTGATTACACGTAATGAAAACGGCAAGCTAGTTGATTATGCCCATATTGGTACCGGAAATTTCCACGAAAAAACAGCAACAATTTATACAGATTTTGCCTTGCTGACAAAAAATGAGGTGCTTACTGATGAAGTAAAACGGGTATTTCGTTTTATTGAAATGCCTTTTAATCCAATAAAATTTGCTTATTTATTAGTGTCACCAATTAATGTACGCAAAAGATTAACATTTTTGATTAATCGAGAGATAAAGAACGCGATGAAGGGTAAAAAGAGTGGTATTATCTTAAAAATCAATAATCTGGTAGATGAAGCGATGATTGATTTACTTTATCAAGCAAGCCAAGCAGGTGTAACTATCAAGATGATTATTCGAGGAATGTGTTCACTAAAAGCAGGTGTCAAAGGTTTAAGCGAGAATATTCATATTATTAGTATCGTAGATCGTTTTTTGGAACATCCGAGAGTTTATTATTTTGAGAATAACGGCGACCCTGATGTCTATATTTCTTCAGCGGATTGGATGACGAGAAATTTGGACCGTCGTATTGAAGTCGGTACGCCGTTACTTGATCCTGATGTGAAGCAGTGTGTAATTGATATTTTAAACATCCAACTTGCAGATAATGTTAAAGCTCGTGTGATTGATAGTGAGGAAAAAAATAATTATGTGCAAAATGATGAACCCCTATGCCGTTCACAACTTGCTATTCATGAGTATTTATCTGCAAGAGCAAATGAGAAATAGGATAGAAAAATGAACAAAAAAAGTGCATTGGTGAATGAAGAATCTAAAGAGTTTGCAGCGATTGATTTAGGTTCAAATAGTTTTCATATGATCATTGTGCGAGTAGTAAATGGTTCGATTCAGGTGTTATCACGACTGAAACAACGTGTACAACTTGGTAATGGATTGGATGAAAAACATCATTTAAGCCAAGAAGCGATCCAACGAGGAATAGATTGCTTAGCACTTTTTGCAGAACGTTTACAAGGGTTTACCCCAGAACAAGTAAAAACCGTAGCAACTTATACATTGCGCCGAGCTGAAAATAGCGATGAATTTTTGCAGGCGGCTAAGCAAGTGTTCCCATTTTCGATTAGGATAATCTCAGGCGCTGAAGAAGCGAAATTAATTTATTTGGGTGTAGCTCATACCCAGCCAGAAACAGGTCAGAAATTAGTTGTGGATATTGGTGGTGGCTCCACAGAGATGATTATTGGTGAAGGGTTTACTCCTTTATTAGCGGAAAGCCGTCATATGGGGTGTGTTAGTTTTACCAAAGCATTTTTTGCTGATGGCAAAATCAGTGAAAAACAATTTAATTTAGCACAAAAAACAGCATTAGCTCGGATTGAAGATCTCTCTTGGGAATATCGACATCTTAGCTGGGATGCAGCATTAGGCTCTTCGGGCACAATTAAAGCAATTAGTCAGGTAATTGCCGAAAATTTTAGTCCTGATGGTATGATTACACCGAAAACTTTACAGCAGGTGATAGCGCTTATTTTAAAATTTGATTCGATGGATAAGTTAAAAATTCCAGGATTAAGTGAAGACAGAGTAGGCGTTTTTGTTGCTGGTGTTGCAATTCTTAGTGCTGTTTTTGAGAATTATCGTATCGAACAGATGCGTTATTCAGACGGCGCCTTACGAGAAGGGGTTTTGTACAGCTTTGAAAATCAATTTCAAGTTGAGGATATTCGGGAAAGAACAGTAACCAGCTTTATTAAACATTTTTGGATTGATAAAGAACAAGGGTTACGAGTGGCAGATACCGCAATATTATTGGCAAAACGTTATCAGCGTTGGCAACATAGCGAACAAGTAGAGGAATTGTTAAGTATTTTATTAGCCGCAGCGTTATTACATGAAGCTGGAATGGTCGTTAATCATAGTGGGTCACATAAACATGCAAGCTATCTGTTACAGAACAGTGAGCTGCCAGGGTTTGATCCTATGCAAAAGAAATTATTAGCAACTTTAGTCCGTTTTCAGATGAAGTCATTGAAACAATTAGATTTACTGAAGGGAAGTCGCTATCACAGTCAAGATGTTCGCGCATTAGTTATTATACTTCGACTGGCGATTATTCTTAATAAGTCAAGACAAGCGACAGAAATCGTACAAAAGTTTGCATTAGATGTTAATACTAGTCTAAATAAATGGGAATTAGAGTTTGAAGCAGGTTATTTAGACAGAAATCCACTAACTAAAAATGATTTAAATGAAGAGAAAAGCATATTGCAGACAATAGGGATAACATTAATTGTGCAGTAGTTTATGCTTTTCCCCTATAAAAAGAATACAAAACTCGCTAAATCATAGTATGATTCAGAGTGTTTTTTATTAATGACCCCTTTTATGATGGGGAGCTATTATAGCAAATAAGGTTAAAAATAAGCTGTATTCTTTGTTTCTGTGGATTTTTGCAATTGTATTTGTCTTCGGTATGTTGGCCGCGATGGTAGAATATCCTGGCTTAACTATCTTATTATGGATACCCATTATTGTTGCAATAATAAAGTTTTTTATCAGAACATTTAAATGAAAGTAAGACAAAATAAAACACCTACTGTTAGATTATCATCTTGCAGTAGGTGTTTTTCTTTATAGATAATAAATTGTGAATGATGAGTTAGGCTTTATCTTTTCTTGCAATAAGCTGGCTTAAGATAACCAACGTTAAAGAGAAGATAATCATAATGGTTGCCAATGCATTCACTTCAGGCGTTACCCCAGTTTTTACTAAAGAGAAAATCTTCAATGGTAAAACTTCATAACTTACGCCAGTAACAAATGAAGATACCACCACATCATCTAATGAGATGGTAAAACTTAATAACCAACTTGAAATAATTGCTGGTAACGCTAAAGGCACAATGATTTTGCGTAAAATCGTGGTTTCACTTGCTCCAAGATCACGTGCTGCTTCTAACATTTTTACGTCAAAACCTTTTAAGCGTGAGAACACTGCTACAACCACATAAGGTAAGCAGAAAGTCACGTGCGCAAATAGAAGTGACCAGAAACCTAATGAAATACCTACTAGCATAAATAAGGCTAATAAGGATACTGCCATCACGATATCTGGTGACATCATCACAATAAATAACATCCCACCCACAAATTTTTTGCCTTTAAATTGATAGCGATAAAGTGCAATCGCCGTCAATAAACCAATTAAGGTAGCTACGGTTGCAGCAAAAAAAGCAATAGTTACTGAGTGGAAAGCCGCTTGTAATAACGTATTGTTATTGGCAAGACGCTCATACCAGTTAAGGCTAAATCCTTTCCAAGAAAGACCATAGCGATCTAAATTGAAAGAGTTAATCACCAAAATAACAATCGGAATATACAAGTAGGCATAAACCAAAAATAAAAAGAGATTACGTAATGTTTTGCGCATTATTCCAACTCCGATTTCTTGTTAAATAATTTACCTGCACGGTAGTAAATGAATAATAAAAGTGCCATTAAAATGGTTAATGCAATACTGATCGAAGAACCAAATGGCCAGTTACGTGCAATTAAGAATTCACTCTTAATAACGTTACCGACTAATAGAACTTTCGCACCACCAAGTAAATCGGCGACATAGAACATTCCCATTGCTGGTAAAAGTACTAACAAACACCCAGCAATAATGCCCGGCATTGTTAATGGAATAATAATCTTCACAAAACGTTGAAACGCATTTGCCCCTAAATCTTTCGCTGCTTCTAATAAGCGTTGATCCAGCTTCTCAATAGAAGAGTAGAGTGGCAGAATCATAAATGGTAATAGGATATAAACTAAACCAATGATAACCGCCACTTCGGTATTTAAAATCCGAATTGGTGTATCAATGATACCTAGCCATAACAATGTATTATTTAATACCCCTTTTACCCCAAGAAAGATTTTCATACCATAAATACGAATTAATGAGTTTGTCCAGAAGGGTAAAATTACCAAAAACAACATAATTGGACGAAACGCAGGACGCATTTTGGCAATCATAAACGCAAATGGATAACCAATAATTAGACAAATAATAGTGGCGATTCCCGACATATAGAGGGAATTCCATAATACTTGTGCATAGAGTGGTTCAATTAAGCGTTTATAGCTATCTAGTGAGAAAGTAAATTCCACTAAATTACTGCTATCTCGAGTTAAAAAACTTGTAATTAGTACCAAAACATTCGGTACTAATACAAAGAATATTAGCCATGCAAAGATGATGGCGACAGTAAAGTTTTGAAATTTACGCGTTGTTATCTTCATCATCGTCAAGTACCACTTCCCAGCTTTCAACCCAAGTTATTGCGACTTTTTGATTTAAAGAGTGATCAACATCAGGATCATCTTCATTGAAAAATTCGCTTACCAATACCCGTTTACCGCACTCTAATTGTACGGTTGATTCCAAAGTCATTCCTTTATAGTTACGTTCACACACATAACCAATTAAGCCCTCATGAGCCTCTTTGTCATGAACTTCTTCAATACGGATATCTTCAGGACGAAGTAATACTTTTAATTTTTGTCCTTGAGTTACAGGACGAGTTACATAGATCTCACAGATACGCCCCTCAACATTAGCTTGTACCCGTTTTTCATCAATGCGTTGTAACACAGTAGCATCGAAAATATTGATTTCACCAATAAATTTCGCCACAAATAAACTTTTCGGATCTTCGTAAATTTCGCGAGGTGTACCGTCTTGTTCGATTTTACCTTGACGCAACACAATAATACGATCAGACATAGTTAATGCTTCTTCTTGATCGTGTGTAACGAAAATAAAGGTAATCCCAAGTTGACGTTGTAAAGCCTTTAATTCATTCTGCATTTGTTGACGAAGTTTGTAATCTAATGCAGAAAGGGATTCGTCCAGTAAGAGAACTTTTGGTTTATTTACCACCGCACGCGCAATCGCGACACGTTGTTGTTGACCACCTGAAAGTTGTGCAGGTTTACGATCTGCGAACTCTTCTAATTGAACCATTCTTAACGCTTCAAGAACACGAGGTTTAATTTCCTCATTTGGTACTTTTTGCATACGCAAGCCAAACGCCACATTTTCAAAAATTGTCATATGTGGGAATAGCGCATAGCTTTGGAACACGGTATTAATATTGCGTTGTTCTGCGGGAATAGAAGTAATATCTTGCCCATCTAAAATAATGCGTCCAGCATTAACTTCTTCAAAACCTGCAATTAAGCGTAAAATAGTGGTTTTACCACAGCCAGAAGGCCCCAAAATAGTTAAGAATTCACCATTATTGATAGTAAGATTAATATCTTTAATGATAGTTTTGCCATCATAAGATTTGGTTACGGATTGTAGTTCAATAATTGGCTTTTGTTGTACTGGATTTTCCACTAGCTTTGTTTTTCCTCCTAAGTCAATAAATTCACATACCCACGAGAATTACATCTACAAGAAATTCGCAATGATATAGTGATCCCCTAATAATTAAAAGCCTATATTAAAAATTTTTTTAGGATTTTAAAAAATAGATGAAATTTAACGAAGTTTTAACGATAAATTTCACCAAAGGTGTTGATTTATATCATATTGTGAAGCGGCAGATATGATAGCATTTTATGCCTGAATTTAGTATGAACTTTTTAGCAAATAATGGGAAATAAGATGTACTCAGAACAAACATTGCGAAATGCCTTATTAGATCGTTTTTTAAACTATATCAGCTTTGATACTCAGTCCAAAGAAGGGGTGAAACACTCACCAAGTAGCCGTGGACAATGGTTATTAGCTGAGTATTTAAGAGATGAATTAAAAGGATTAGGGCTGGCTCAAGTTGAGATGAATTCCCATGGTGTGGTAACGGCTTTGTTGCCATCAAATATTCCGGGAAATCATACAACGATTGGATTGATTGCCCATCTAGATACTTATCTCGGTGTTAAGGGTAAGGATGTTAAACCAGAAGTGATCCAAGAATATCGTGGTGGTGATATTGCTTTAGGTTTAGGAGAAGAATTTATTAGCCCAGTGACTTCGCCTTTTTTACGAAAGTTGGTTGGGCATACCTTGATCGTAACTGATGGCACGACATTGTTAGGGGCAGATAATAAAGCCGGTATTGCCGAAATTATGACAGCATTAGCGACCATTATTAGTTATCGATTACCGCGTGTGAATATTCGAGTTGCCTTTACGCCTGATGAAGAGATTGGGGCGGGTATGCAATATTTTCCAATCGAACAGTTCTATTGTGATTGGGCTTATACCATTGATGGTAGCGGTGTTGGTGAGGTTGAATTTGAAAACTTTAATGCAGCGACAGCAACGATTAGCTTTAAAGGCGAATCAATTCACTTAGGATATGCAAAAGATAAATTAATCAATGCGTTGGCATTAGCTTGTCAATTTCATCAATTATTACCTGTCACAGAAGTGCCAGAGCATACCGCTGATCGTGAGGGTTTTTTCCATTTGGATAGTATTACGGGTGATATTGCACACTGTGAAATGAAGTATCTCATTCGTGATTTTAGTGAAGATGGCTTTATCCAACGTAAGAATTTATTAACACAATTAGTAGAACAATTTATTCAAACGCATCAACTTGCAGATCGGGTATTCATTACGCTTGAAGACAGTTATTACAATATGTCTAATGCCGTTTCTAAGGTGCCACAAAGTATTGAAGTGGCTGAACTGGCTATGAAAAATTGTGGGATTGTGCCAAAACGGAAGATTATCCGTGGCGGAACAGACGGGGCATGGTTATCTGCTAATGGAATTGCTTGTCCAAATTTATTTACTGGAGCTTATAACTTTCATAGTAAGCATGAATTAGCCAGTTTGCACGAGATGCAACAAGCAACACAAGTGATTATTGAGATTGCAAAATTAGCCCAGCGCTAAGGACCAATTCAGCAGAATGAATGCCAACATATGAAAGAAAACGTATGTTGGCATTTTTATTGGGATTAATCTGCATAATGTGATTGATTAATGAATAAAAAGGAAAAATCGAGTATCATAAGCCACTTTGAGAGAAGATAACAGCGTAAGGAACCAAGTTTATGTGGTCAGATATTTTCATCAATTATAGTGTGTTTATTTTAGAACTTATCACATTAGTTGTGGTGATTGGGGTGATTTTCGCCATTATTGTGATGTTGAAGCAGAAAAATCAAGGTAAAGCAGGCGAATTGCGGATTACTAATTTGAATGCACAGTATGAAGATCAACAACAATTATTGAAAGAGTTTCGCTTAGATGAGCAACAAGCAAAGCAGTTAGCGAAAAGTCGAAAAAAACAAGAAAAAGCAGAAGCAAAAGCGGCAAAGAAAAAAGCAAAACAAGCAGAAAAATCAGTAACAGAGCAACAAGATCAAGATCTGTTTTCTCAGCAAAAGCCGTGCTTATTTGTGGTGGATTTTAATGGTGATATTCAAGCCAATGCCGCTAACGCGTTACGTGAAGAATTAAATGTCATTTTAGCCGTAGCACGTCCTGATAAAGATGAAGTGTTATTACGTTTAGAAAGTCCGGGCGGAGTGGTACATGGATATGGATTTGCGGCGTCACAATTACAACGTTTACGCGATCATAATATTCCATTAACCATTGCGGTAGATAAAGTCGCAGCCAGTGGTGGATATATGATGGCTTGCGTAGCGAATAAGATCATTGCAGCACCATTTGCGATTATTGGTTCGATCGGCGTTGTAGCTCAAGTCCCAAATATTCATCGTTTATTGAAAAAGCATGATGTAGATGTTGATGTGATGACTGCGGGAGAATATAAGCGCACTGTAACAGTATTAGGTGAAAATACTGAAAAAGGTAAACAAAAATTCCAACAAGAATTAGAAGAAACTCACCAATTATTTAAACAATTTGTTGCTGAACACCGTCCACAAGTAGAAATTGAACAAGTAGCAACAGGAGAACATTGGTTTGGTAAACAAGCTTTAGGTTTGGCCCTTATTGATGAAATAAAAACCAGTGATGATGTTATCTTGCAGGCAATAACAGAGAAAGATGTCTTGTTAGTGAAATATTGTGCGAAAAAATCACTTGCCCAAAAATTGGGTAAACAAGCAGAAGAAAGTGCAAGCAACATCTTAGAAAAAGTGTTATATCAAGGTCGCAAATTGTTTTTTTAACGATTGAGAGCAAAAGTTATGCTAGATACATTAAATTTAACGCATGAACAGCAACAACAAGCAGTAGAAAAAATTCAACAGCTTATGCAGCAAGGTGTGAGTAGTGGTGAAGCGATACGCTTAGTTGCAGAACAGTTACGTCAGCAAGCAAAATTAGATCAAGATAAACAAAATGTTTGAAGTTATCCTGAAAAAAGTCGTTGAGGCAGCAATTTTACCGCCTTTTAATTTAATCTTATTAGGGTTATTGGCCTTTATCTTACTATTTACGCGTTTTCAGAAAACGGCAAAAGTGATGTTAGGTCTATCTCTAGTTGTTGGTTATCTGATTAGTATCCCATTTTTTTCAAATTTGTTAATTCGTTCGATTGCGTTAGAGCGTCCTAATCCAGAAACTTATCAGCAAGGGCAAGTAATTGTTGTTCTTGGTGGTGGATTACGGTATAGCGACTATCCAGAGTCTTATTCCACTACTGCAGCGCTTCCGTTAGAAAGAATGCGTTATGCGGTTTATTTACATCAAAAGACAGGATTACCAATAGCCATCAGTGGTGGTGTTGATAATGAAGCCAAAGTGATGGGTAGTGAGTTACAACGTTTTTTCCAAATTGAAGCAAAATGGTTAGATAATAAATCTAATACTACCGAACAGAACGCAATGTATTTGCGTAAATTATTTGATCAAAGCGTTGATGGGCAACACATTCAGCGTGTGATTTTAGTCACTAATGAATGGCATATGCGTCGCGCGAGTGCAGCTTTCCTGCGTCAAGGTTTTGAAGTATTACCTGCTCCAACATTAAGTCAGCGTGCCTCAAGTAGTGGCTTGCTGAAATTTGTGCCACAGCCAGTGAGCTTTTATCAATCAGGATTGGTGTTACGTGAATGGTTAGGGATTTTGCGTGATAAATTGATCGGACTATAAATTTTAGTTAGCAGAGAAATAGCTTAAGCGCAAAAAAAACTCTATAATCATCGAGTTACTTTGTCACTGTAAGAAATAATGATCGTGTGATTTATTTAGTTAGCTTCTAGGATAAAGGTAAATCACCGATCTGATTTTGCGGTTAAACGACTTTAACTTTGTGAGGTTATTATGCGCTACCAAAAACTCGACAATCAAGAAACGCATTGGAAATGGCTTTACTTAACACGTAAAGCACGAGAGGGGATTAATATCACTCGTTATCTTGAACAAAGTATGGCGGAAGATAAAATTCAGCAGCTCACAAAGTTAGAACATCAGACAGATGATGTTAAACAGTGGATTGAAACCCATATGTCGCCAGATTTAGTAATTAAACTTGATCAGGCGATTCGCGCAAAACGTAAACGCTTTTTTAATGCAGAAAAACAAACAACGAAAAAGAAATCGATTGATCTTGACTATGCCGTTTGGCATCGCCTTTCTCGTTATTCCCGCAAAATGAAAATGACCTTGTCGCAAACCATTATGTATATGATTGATGAGCAAGAGAGCAAGGTCTTATATGAATCACAAATCCAGGCAATGAAGAAAAATTTAAAGGATTTATTAAAGTAGGTACTGGATACCTGAGTAAACTAAATAAAGACCGAAAGCAAGAAATACAATACCAGCAGCATTATCTAACCAACGGCTATATTTACTATAAAAACGCTTAGCGATAGGTCGAGAAAAGAGGAGTGAAATCACATAGAAATAACAGAAAGTTTCTAACAAGATCACGGCTAATACGGCTAAGATATGTTGAATACCATTAACATTCGCTAAATATAGAGAAAGCACACTACTAAAATAGATTACCACTTTTGCATTAGAAAGATTAACCAATAACCCTTTTAAGATTTCTTGTTTAATTGAGCTAACTGCTGGGGCAGTAGGATGTGAGTTATCCTGATCAAACGTGACATTAGCACGTACATTTAGCATTTTGTAGCCAATATAACTTAAATAAGCACCACCAAGTAACACTACCACACCATGCCAAAGCTGGCTGGTAGCAAAAATAATGGCTAAACCTAATAACGCAGAAGTTGCCCAAAAGGCAACACCTATCGTAATGCCAATTACTGCACAAATAGCGCTTTTTCGTGAATTACTGGCTGCAGTACGGCTGACATAAAAAAAGTCAGGGCCGGGGGTCATCAAGCCTAATAGATGAACAATCATAATATTCCACAACATATTTAAATCCTTTTATAACATCCACTGACAAAGTAGCAGCACAAGAATGGCGTAAACTGCTGCAAGTAAATCATCGAACATAATACCAAAGCCGGTTTTTAATTTACGATCAAAATAGCGAATAGGCATTGGTTTGAGAATATCAAACAAACGGAATAACACAAATGCAGCTAAATACCATGCCCAAGAGTAATCAGGTAATGCACTAAGCACTAACCAAATTGCGACAATTTCATCCCATACAATACTACCATGATCGTGAACTTGCATATCTTCTGCTGTTTTTCCGCAAAGATAAATACCCAATAAGAAAGCAACTAGCGTACATACTAAAAAAATTGGCGGAGTAATCCATTGCAATAAAATAATGCCGGTAATTAATCCAGCTAATGTTCCCCAAGTTCCTGGTGCAGGGTAAATTAAGCCTGAACCAAAGCCGAGAGCAAGAAAATGAATAGGATTAGTTAATTTAGTTTTTTGCAATGCCGCATGATTATTTTTCGCTGAAGTGGTCAAAGCCATGGGAAACTGCTACCTCTACTGGTTTATTATTTTGCATAAATTGTAATTGTTTATTAGCACGAATTTGTCCAATACATTGGTATGGAACGCCGAGATAACGTAAAGTACGCTCCATTTTTTCACGCTGCTGTTCCGCAATAGTGAAGCATAATTCATAATCTTCACCGCCAGCCAAGGCAAATTGCTGTGCTTGTGCTAAGGAATACTGGCTTAGGAGCTGTGGTGATAAAGGCAACTGATCTAATTCAATCACCGCACCGCACTGACTGCGATCTAAAATGTGTTGTAAATCTGAAATCAAGCCATCAGAGAGATCGATTGCCGCATTAGCGATTCCTGCTAATTCCATTCCCATTAATACACGCGGTGTAGGGCGTAAGTGGCGTTGTAATAGATAACGCTGTTCCTCATTTTCAATAGGTGTATTGTTTAATAGAAGATCGAGTCCGGCTGCACTATCACCTAAGGTACCAGATACATAAATCCAATCGCCTACTTTTGCTGTATGTCGGCATAAAATTTTTTCTTTTGCGACTAAACCGTGAGCAGTAATAGTGAGAGATAACAAACCGCGAGTAGTATCACCACCGATTAAATCAACATTATAGTGATCAAGAATAGCAAAGAAACTTTGACTAAATTGTTCAAGCCATTGGTGATCAATTTTGGGCATGGTTAATGCCAGACTAATCCATGCTGGTTCAGCACCCATTGCAGCTAAATCGCTTAAATTGACCGCAACAGCTTTATAGGCAAGATCAGCAGGGGAAATAGTCGGTAGAAAATGTGTACCTTCGACTAAGGTATCCGTTGTCATAGCGAGGCGGCGGTTTGGTTTGATTTCAGTAATTGCACAATCATCACCGATTGATAACCAAACATCTCGCCGTGGCTGACGAGTTGAGGAAGCAAAATAACGCCGAATAATATCGAATTCGCCATTACCTGTCATATTCTCACATCCTTTGTTGAGATCACCTTATCTTTTGCAAGATAAGGTGAATATACGCCAAGATTATTTACGGCCAAGTTGTGGTGCGAGTTTATCTAATACGCCATTAATATATTTGTGGCTGTCTTCTGCACCAAAAGTTTTTGCCACTTCAATGGCCTCATTGATGACAACTTTATAAGGGACATCTGGGGCAAATTTTAATTCATAAGTTGCCGCTGAGAGGATAGCACGCTCAATCGTACCTAAGTCATCAATAGAACGATCCAAATACGGACTAAAGAGTTGTTCAATGGTATCAATATTATTCACTGTTTCACGGAATAATTTACGAAAATAAGGCAAATCCACGCCTTTCATATCTTCATCAGTGATGAAATCTAGTTCAACTTTTTCAGGTGTATTTTGTGATACAAACCAAGAATAAAGTGCTTGAACTGTACATTCACGAGCACGACGACGTTTTGTTGGTTTTGCTTGTTGAGTCATTATTCTGAAATTTGAGCTAATAAGTTAACCATTTCTAAAGCTACTAATGCAGCTTCAGCCCCTTTATTTCCTGCTTTAGTACCAGCACGTTCAATCGCTTGTTCAATGTTTTCGGTAGTAAGTACACCAAAAGCAACAGGAATTTCTGCTTGCATAGCAACTTGACCAAGACCGCTGCTTGCTTCACCAGCCACATATTCAAAGTGTGCTGTACCTCCACGGATCACCGTACCTAATGCAACAATTGCATCAAATTTTTTGCTGGAAGCAAGACGGCGAGCCACAAGGGGTAATTCATAAGCACCTGGTGCTTTTACAATAGTAATATTTTCATCTTTTACTTGCCCAATACGGGTTAAGGCATCAAGCGCGCCTTCTAATAAACTATCATTAATAAAACTATTAAAACGAGCGATCACCACTGCAATTTTGGCATTTGGTGCAGCAACTTGACCTTCTAAAACTTTCATATTTTCTCCAATATATCCAAATATAGATGAACAAAAACGGTTGCAGATTCTAGCATAAAAAAGCAGAAAATAAGAGAGGAAATCACAAAAGGAAGAGAGTAAAAAATCCTGTTATTCAATTAAACAACAGGATTTTTTATCAATTAGGATTACTTAGTAATACGTTTATATTTAATCCGCTTTGGTTGTACTGCATCGGCACCAAAGGTTTTCTTCTTCCACTCTTCATAGTCAGTGAAGTTACCTTCATAGAAAGTGACTTTTCCTTCATCACCGTAATCTAAAATGTGAGTGGCAATACGGTCTAAGAACCAACGGTCGTGCGAAATTACCATCACACAACCAGGGAATTCTAAAATCGCATTTTCTAAAGCACGTAAGGTTTCAACATCAAGATCATTAGTTGGTTCATCGAGTAATAACACGTTCCCACCACGTTGCAATAACTTAGCAAGATGTAAACGGCCACGCTCACCCCCTGAAAGTTCACCAACACGTTTTTGTTGATCTACGCCTTTAAAGTTAAAACGCCCAACGTAAGCACGGCTCGGAATTTCAAAGTTACCGATTTTCATAATATCTAATCCACCAGAAACTTCTTCCCAAACTGTCTTGCTGTTGTCCATATTATCTCTAAATTGTTCAACAGAAGAGAGCACTACCGTATCACCTAACGTAATTGATCCGCTATCTGGTTGTTCTTGACCTGATAACATTCTAAATAAAGTTGATTTACCTGCACCATTCGCCCCAATAATCCCAACGATTGCCCCTTTCGGAATACTGAAAGAGAGATCATCAATTAATGTACGATCACCGTATGATTTAGATAAATTTACTACTTCAATCACTTTATCTCCTAAACGTGGGCCAGGCGGAATAAAGAGTTCGTTGGTTTCATTACGTTTTTGGTATTCGCTAGAGTTAAGTTCTTCAAAGCGTGCCATACGTGCCTTACTTTTCGCTTGGCGACCTTTTGGATTTTGGCGTACCCATTCAAGCTCTTTCTCAATTGATTTTTGACGAGCTGATTCTGTTGCAGCTTCTTGTGCAAGACGTTTCTCTTTTTGTTCCAACCAAGAAGAGTAGTTACCTTGCCATGGAATACCTTCACCACGGTCCAACTCTAAAATCCAACCAGCAACGTTATCTAAGAAATAACGGTCGTGGGTAATAGCAACCACAGTACCTTCGTAATCGTGCAAGAAACGTTCTAACCAAGCAACTGATTCAGCATCTAAGTGGTTAGTTGGTTCATCGAGTAATAGCATATCTGGTTTTTCTAACAGTAAACGGCAAAGTGCAACACGACGACGTTCACCCCCAGAAAGATGTTCAATTTTACTATCCCAATCAGGTAAGCGTAATGCGTCGGCAGCACGTTCTAATTGGTTTTGTAAGTTATGCCCATCATGTGCTTGGATAATTGCTTCTAATTTAGCTTGTTCAGCAGCTAACTTGTCAAAATCAGCATCAGGATCGGCATATAACGCATAAACTTCATCTAAACGCGTTAATGCACTTTTTACCTCTGCAACAGCTTCTTCAATAGCTTCACGTACAGTTTGCTGTGGAGATAATTTCGGCTCTTGTGGTAAATAACCAATCTTAATACCGGGTTGTGGACGCGCTTCACCTTCAAACTCTTTATCTACGCCAGCCATAATCCGTAATAGTGTAGATTTTCCAGCACCATTTAAGCCTAATACACCAATTTTGGCACCTGGAAAAAAGCTTAAAGAGATATCTTTTAAAATTTGACGCTTCGGCGGCACAACTTTGCTCACGCGATGCATAGTATAAACAAATTGTGTTGACATAATTCTCGCTTTTTGTGTGGTTTAGATGAAAAGGCGCTTATTCTACTTTAAATTATCAGTTTTGACTATTTTTATACGGATCTTTTCTGCACAAAAAAATAGAATTTATGGCAAAATAAACAGCGGATCTTACGATCTTATGCACAACACAATTATCAACTTTTATTTTGAGGGAAACTGAATGTCAAGACCGTTAAATTTTGTGATGATTTCACCACATTTTCCAACGAATTTTGAAACGTTTGCGGTTAGATTGCGGGAAAACGGCTTTCATACATTAGGGATTGCAGATGCGCCATATGAATCTTTAAGTGAGGGATTACGTAATGCCTTAACGGAATATTATCGTGTCGATAATATGGAAGATTATGATCAGGTTTATCGTGCCGTTGGTTATTTTGCCCATAAATATGGTCGTATTGATCGTATTGAATCACATAATGAATATTGGTTAGAGTTAGACGCTAAACTACGTACAGATTTCAATGTGTTTGGTTATAAAAATGAAGATATGCACGCAATTAAAACCAAATCACAAATGAAAGAAATTTTTCGAGCCACAGGGTTAAAGGTAGCAAAAGGTCGTGTATTCAAAGATGATCAAGATGCTCGCGATTTGGCAAAAGAATTAAATTTCCCAGTGATTATTAAACCGAATTCAGGTGTTGGTGCAAGCGACACTTATAAAATTAAATCTATTGAGGAGTTAGAGGCGTTTTTTGGCTATAAAAATCCAAATGTTGAATACATCATGGAAGAGTTTATTGACGGTGATATTGTTACCTTTGATGGACTTGCTGATATTAATAGCAATATTGTTTTTTATGCGAGCCTTGAGTATTCCGAAGCGGTATTAGATACAGTTGAGAAAGATAGCGATATGTTCTATTACGTACCGCGCGAAATTTCCCCTGAATTGGTAGAGTTAGGTAAACAGTGTGTTGAAGCGTTTAAAGTGCGTGAACGTTTTTTCCACTTTGAATTTTTCCGTGTGAAAAAAACAAACGAATTAATGCCATTAGAAATTAACTGCCGTCCACCAGGTGGTTTAACGATTGATATGTGGAACTATGCTAATGATTTTGATGTATTTAATGAATATGCACATATCGTTAAAGAGAATAAATTCTACTCCCAGATTACTCACCCTTGGAATGTGGTTTATATTTCACGTAAAGCCAATAAAAATTATGTGAATTCAACGCAAGCTATCTGTGAACGCTTTAGTGGCAATATTATTAGTGTGCAAAATGTACCGGGTATTTTTGCGAAAATTATGGGGGAAGAAGGTATTTTGGCACGTACTGAAACCATAGAACAAATGCGTGAAATTATTCAATTTGCACACGCTAAACAGTAAGGAGAGGATTATGCATTTTGAAAGAAGAAGCCATTGGAGTGGTGAACTTGGGCGGGAAATGTACTTCAATGTTTATGGACATGCAGGGAAGCCAATTATTGTGTTCCCATCATCAGGCGGTAGCCAAAATGAGTATGGTGATTTTGGGATGATTGAAGCGTGCCGTTCATTTATTGATCGTGGATTAGTGAAATTCTATACCCCAGACTCTTTAGATAAAGAGTCTTGGTTAGCTCCAAATAAATCAGGTCATGATATGGCATTAGCACATAATGCTTATGATCGTTATATTGTTAATGAATTGGTACCTTTGATTCGTTATGAATCGAATTGGTATGAAGCAATGATTGCAACAGGGTGTAGCATGGGGGCATTTCATACGATTAATTTTGCCTTACGTCATCCTGATCTGTTTGATACAGCAATTGCGTTAAGTGGTGTATATGATGCACGTTTCTTCACCGGAGAATTTTATGGTGATGAAGTGGTCTATTTTAACTCTCCGATTGATTATCTATGGGGACAATATGATAGCTGGTTTTTAGATCGTTATCGTCAAAATCACTATATTGTTGCCGTAGGACAAGGGGCTTGGGAAGAGCAACATATTGCAGATACAGCACGTTTACAAGAAGCTTTCCAGCACAAAGGAATTCCAGCATGGTTCGATTTTTGGGGGCATGATGTTGATCATGATTGGCCTTGGTGGAAAGTGCAAATGCCATTTTTCTTAGGAAAACTAGAAGAGCAAGGTATTATTTAAGGGAAAAGGGCTACTTTTTTAGTTTTAGGATAAAATCTATTTAATATTTTTCTTTAACGATCATTTAGGTTTCGCCCTAAAGGGCGACTTCATTTTCTTTACTTGTGTAAAGAAAATGAAGCAAAAGAAACACCCCCTCGCACACTTGCTGCTCCTCATTCCAATAAGATTTTCCGGGCGGCAAAAAACAGAGATTTTTCTCACTACGTTCGAAAAATGATCACTTTTTTTGCCTGAAAATCTTATTTGCATTCGGGCAAGTGTGAGAGGGGGGGGGGGGGGACCCATTAAGCCTTTATTAAGATTTGTGATTAATTTTAGGTTTGGTTAACTCTAAAAAGAGCTTGCTAGCTTTTTATTACGGTAACTCACACAAAAAGCTGCAAAAACAACACAATCCAAATCACAGCGACTAAAGTTTGCGTAGTAATAATACTAGTCATTAATGGTAAATTTCCACCAAGTTGTCGAGCAAGAATAAAAGCGCTGGGAGCGGTAGGCATAATACCAAACAAGACTAACGTTGCTTGCATTAATGGACTGAGATCAAAGCATCGGGCAAACAGATACATAAAAAATGGTAATAGAATAAATTTTGCAAGTGAACTGATAAATAGATCACCTTTTGAACTATTTAAGTCCCGAATCACTAACGCATAACCAATAGAAAGTAATCCAAGTGGTAATGCGGCTTTGCTTAGAATCTTTAATAAATTTTCTAGACTGACCGGCATTCCTAATCCAGATAGATTGATCGCTGCCCCAACGATACAAGCGATAATAAGCGGATTCTTGATAATTGATTTAATGAGATAGTTGAAACCAAGTTTATTGTTATCAGAATAGAAAGCAAAAATCGTCACACAACAGATATTCACAAAAGGAATCGCTACTGCCAGAATAATGGCACTTAATACTAGTCCTTCACTGCCTAAAATTGCATTTGCCAATGCTAAAAATACATAAGTATTGAAGCGAATTCCGCCTTGTACTATTGAGGTAAAAGAAGCATTACTGGTTTTCCAAAATAAATTAATGATGATAAGGGCAATCAAGGTTGTGAATAATGCCAGCAATACTACCAGCATAAAAGTTAAGCTGTTTAAAGAAAATTTAGCATTGGAAAGCTCAATCACGAGCAGAGAGGGCATTAAGACAAAGTAAGTTAATTTATCGGCAAGTGGCCAGAATTCGTGAGAGGGAAAAGAGATTCTTGGCGTAATGGACAATTTGGATGCTAAAAACTTCTGAAAAGCTTATCATGAAAGGCTTTTAGATAGGTCAAAGGCTTTGAATACAAAAAATGCTTTTTCTGTGGCTCAAATCGAGTCAAAAAGAATGGCACTCGCAACCATAAACAACGCTACAAATGTTCGGATTGTCATCGTCAATTTGACGGTGGCAATCGCATCAATTCTCACGAAATTTGGCTAGCCTACACACAAGGCAAGCAAACCATCAAGCAACTTGCCATTCGTTATCATTGCAACGAAAAGACCATCAGACGACACTTAGATAAAGTCCAAATTACACTTAAAACCACGACATCAATCGCTGTTAATTTACTGATGGATACCACCTATTTCGGACGAGAATACGGCATCATGGTTTTTGCAGACAGCCGAACGCAGCAAGTACTTTTTATCAAAACAGTTGAATACGAAACCAATCAACACTACCTTATGGGTATTCAACACCTAAAATCACAGCATATTGAAATACAAAGTATTATCTGCGATGGACGACGTGGATTAACCACATTATTGTCTGATATTCCTGTACAACTTTGTCAATTCCACCAAGTACAATGCATCATCCACTACCTATCGCGTCATCCTAAAGATCCTGCACCAAAAGCATTGTTAGCCCTCACATATCGAATGAAAAATTGTACAGAAAAAGATTTCAAACAAGGCTTGAAACAATGGTATCAACAACACAAAGAATATCTAAATGAACGTAGCATCAATTTAGAAACAGGTAAAATGTGGTATACCCATAAACGTCTGAGAACGGCTTATTTCAGTTTAAAACGAAATATACCGTTGTTATTTCAATTTGAGCAATATTCGGAGTTGAATATTCCCAAAACAACAAATTACTTAGAAGGTCTATTTGGAGATTTAAAGAACAAATTGAGATGCCATCAAGGGTTAAAGAAGGAACGTAAGATAAAGTTTATTCAGGATTATTTGATGAGTAAAAATGACTTTTAGCCTCCATTTTGTCCATTACTCCAGATTCTTTTAAAAAAATAGCCAATTAATATCAATCCAAATACGGGAAAGATGCTGGTAAAGATATGTTCCATAAGGTTATCTCAGTGAATTAATTTAAGCTCACTATGATAAAACGCCAGCAGCAATAAATCTATCGTTTAGGAATTTGGAAGCATTAGTAAAATAAAAAATAACAATGGTGGAATAACAAAGCCAGTGGTACATATCTTAAGATATAATTTGGGCGTTAGTCTTTCTTCTGGTAGCACAATCAAGAGTAAAATTGAACCAAAAAAGAGTATATATCCAATAAAAATAAGGCTGTTCCATAGTTTAATTCCTGCATCAAAAGCCATTGCAACAGGGATAAAGCCAAAAAAAGCAATAAATAATATTAAGCAAACTAAAAATAAACGTATAAAAATCATTATCTACTCTTTAAAAAATGCAAACCATAAAAACTCAACAAAATGATCTGCCCAATGTTTTTCATGATGGATTTCATTTGCCATTAAACGCAAACAGATATTATCTAGTGGATGCCCGGTGCGAATTAATGCTTGATAATAACGTAAAGTACAGTCGATATAAGCTTGATTCATATTAGAAATAAATTGTGCATCGGCATCATCACCTTCTTTAGTGCCAACTTGAATAAATACTTTTGTTGCTTGATCAAGTGGATGATGATGAATAAAGTCAAGAAAGGCTGATTCACTAAACCAAGAGGCTAGAGAAAAGACGCCTAAATGCCCAAAGATATGCGGGTAAGCGGCACTCATATAGGCAGTAATAATCCCACCCATTGAGCTACCCGCTAATAGGGTATGTTCACGTTCAGGTAATGTCCGATAATGTTGGTCAATAAAAGGTTTAACCACTTCAACAACCCATTGTCCATACTGCATACCAAGTCCACCAATATGCCGCATATCAGGCGAACCAACGTCTGTATTCCAAGGGGCATATTCATCAAGGCGTTCAGTGCCAGCATTATCAATACCAACAATGATCATTTTGGGAAATTCTTTGTGATGTTTGATTGTAGGAATAATTTTCCATGAATAACCAGAATAGGACTCTTTGCTATAAAAGACATTCTGTCCATCGTGCATATAGAGTACAGGATAACGTTGCCATTCTTTTTGATGGTAGTTTTTTGGCAAAAGAACACGTACCCGGCGCATATGATCAAAATATGGCACATAAAGGTAATGTTCTTGCATTTCAAGATAGTGATGACGATACACAATAATTCCTTTCTCTGTGATTAACGCTCAGTCGTAAAATGATCTAAGCCATATTGATAGAGTGCATTCTTTTTATAACCATAAACTTCGGCAACAATCGCTGCTGCTTTTTTTAATGGTAATTCTTGGCTGATTAATCGTAAGCTGAGAAGAGCCTGCTCACTAAAATCAGATTTATCTAATTCAGGAGCACCTTCCACTACAAGGACAATTTCCCCTTTACAACGATTAGCATCTTGCTTTAACCAAGTAATTAATTCAGCTAGCGTGTTACCATAAATAGTTTCCCATGTTTTGGTTAACTCACGTGCCATGACCAGGTAACGATCTTCACCAAAGATCAATAACATATCTTGTAATGTATCCAAAATTCGGTGAGTTGATTCATAAAAAATTAAGGTTCGAGCTTCTGTTTTTAATTCGTTTAAACGATCTTGACGAGCCTTACTTTTAGCTGGCAAAAAGCCTTCAAAACAAAAGCGATTAGAGGCAATTCCCGCAGCAGATAATGCAGTAATTGCAGCACAGCAGCCAGGAATAGGCACAACTTGAATTTCAGCTTGACGACAAGCTCTGACGAGATGAAAACCTGGATCGCTAATTAGAGGTGTGCCCGCGTCAGAAATTAACGCAATATTGATACCTTGCTGTAATTTCTCAATCAATAAAGTAGCTTTTTGCTGTTCGTTGTGGTCGTGTAGAGCGAATAAAGGTTTTTTAATCGCATAATGATTGAGTAATAATCCACTATGGCGAGTATCCTCTGCTGCGATAAGGTCAACTTGAGTTAAAATATCCAACGCACGTTGGCTAATATCATTTAAATTTCCGATTGGTGTAGCAACAATATACAATGTGCCAAATAAATTGCTCATAATTAAGTCTTTTATTTGCTTTTAAACTAATAGATAAGTAAGATTTCACAGGTGCTCAACAGTCAGTTGAGCGGTTTTCTTTTGTCATGATAGTTCAAATTATCATAGGGATGAATATGTTAAACATTCTATTACAACGAATGAATTTAAAAAATCTTTTACTGATTTTTTTTGTGATGTTTAGCATCGCAGGTTGTAGCTCATTAACTGGTTCAGGTAATTCAATGCTACAAAATGATGCTTACGCAAGTTCAGATTTTTATTTAGATAAAGCCAACAGTAGTCAAGATGAAGAAGAACGCACAAATTACCAATTATTGGCGGTGCGTGCTTTATTAAGTGAAAATAAAGTCGCACAAGCAGAAAGCTTACTCTCTTCTCTCAAAGAGTTGGATAAGGATCAACAACTCGACGCTTCACTCTTAAAAGCAGGATTATTTGCCGCACAACGTGATAATAGCAATGCAACTGGGTTACTTAATACATTAGATATCAATAGCTTAAGTAACTCACAAAAAGTACGCTATTACGATGTGTTAGCACAGGTTGCAGAAAATAGCCAAGATACAATGGGCGCAATTAATGCACATGTGCAAATGGATCGCTTCATTAGTGATATGCAACGTAAACAACAAAATAACGATACAATTTGGAGCTTATTAAGACGTTTAGATAAAAATACGCTAAATAGCTTAATTGTTGATCCAAATGATGCGACATTAAAAGGCTGGGTAGATTTAGCTAAAGTTTATAATGATCATATTTCTCAACCAGATCAAATGCGTTTCGCAATCCAAAATTGGAAAACAACATATGCTAACCATCCAGCAGCATTCCTATTACCGACCGATTTACGCGGTGTGGTTAACTTTGAAGATTTAAAGATCCAACAAGTTGCATTATTGCTTCCGTTAAGTGGTAATGGAGAGCTTATTGGTAAAATTATCCAACAAGGGTTTAATGATGCACATGGTAATTCACCAATTATTGTAAAAGCATATGATACGATGGCGGGAACACCGGTTGCGGATTTAGTTAATCAAGCAAAACAAGAAGGTGCGCAAGCAGTTGTTGGACCTTTATTAAAGGATAATGTAGAGTCGTTATTAAATAGTAATGCAATGCAAGGATTAAGCGTTTTAACCTTAAATACCGCACCAAGTATGCGTCCATTACAAGGTGTTTGTTATTATGGTTTATCACCAGAAGATGAAGCGCAATCAGCAGCAGTGAAAATGTGGAATGACGGCGAAACTAACCCGATTGTGTTTGTACCACAAAATGATTTAGGTCAGCGTAGTTCTTCTGCATTTAATGCGAAATGGCAAAGTTTAGCAGGCACAGATGCTAACACTTACTACTACAATTTAGTGGATGATATTTTGGCAAATATTAAAAATGCGACTATGTCAGGAAAAGTGAACGCAATTTATGTTGTTGCTGATAGCCAACAATTACAAGAGATCAAAACTGCATTAGATAATTCTGATGCACATGGTATTGCGATTTATGCTATGTCACGTAGTAATTCAGCCAATAATGGTCCAGATTATCGTTTAACAATGAATGGCGTAAAATTTAGTGATATTCCGTTCTTAAGCGATATAAATTCAGCAAGCTATCAACAAGCATTAAAACTCGCAAATGGGGATTATTCTTTACTCCGTTTATATGCAATGGGCGCTGATGCTTGGATGTTGATTAACAAATTTGCTGAAATGCGTCAAATTCCAGGTTTCACAATCAATGGGCTTACTGGCGTATTGAGCGCAGGCGATGGCTGTAATATTGAGCGCGCAATGACTTGGATGCAATACGATAACGGCAATATTAAGACAATTAACTAAATAATGGCGTTATTCCAACCAAGAAAACAAGGCGGCGAGTTTGAACAACAAGCTCGCCGTTTTTTAGAACAAAAAGGTTTAGTATTTATTGCTGCAAATCAGGTATTTAAATGTGGTGAACTTGATCTCATTATGCGAGATCAGCAAACGATAGTGTTTGTTGAAGTGCGTCAGCGTAAGAGTGATAAATTTGGATCAGCCGTAGAGAGTGTTTCTTGGCGTAAACAGCAGAAATGGATTAATGCGGCAAATTTATGGTTAAGTCAATTTGCAGAGAGTTTAGATACCGTAGATTGTCGGTTTGATGTGATCGCTTATGATGGCACTCAACATCAATTAACATGGTTAAAAAATTTTATTGAATTCAATGGTTGATTTTATGTTAGATCGAATAAAAGCATTATATGAAGAGAGCATTAAAGGACATATTGCCACTGCCGCAGTTATTCCGGAAATCTTAGAAAAAACGACCAATGAATTAACTCAATGTCTATTACGTGGTAATAAAATGGTGGTGTTTGGTTATGGTCGTTCTGCAGCCAATGCACAACTTTTTGTTGCTAACTTAATTAATCGTTACCAATTAGCACGTCCAAGTTTTCCCGCAGTTTATTTAGGGTTAGATGGTGCGGTAGGTGCAGCATTATTAAGTGATAATAATTTATTAGAAGCATATCAAAAGCAGTTTAATACATTGATACAAACTGGCGATATTTTTGTCGTTTTGACTCCAGATACAGAAGAAATTTCGCTCTCATTAATTCGTAATGCAAAAGAAAAAGATATTTTAGTGGTTGCATTAACAGGCGATAAAAGCGATCATCTAAATGGGCTGCTAGATGAAAAAGATATTAACATCGCAGTTCCAGTGCAAAAAGAAGTACGTACTTTAGAACAACATTTATTTATTATTAATACTTTATGCGAATTAATTGATTTTTCGCTTTTCTCTCATTAATCCCAATAAAGGAGGCAATGATGCAAAATCATCAGTGGAAAAACTTGATCAAATTAGGTTCAACCTTAGCGGTTATCCTCTTATTACAAGGCTGTGTCGCAGCAGTTCTTGGTGGTGGTGCATTAGCGACTAAAGTTGCTACCGATCCACGTACTACTGGCACTCAAATTGATGATCAAACATTAGAATTGCGTGTTGCGGATGCATTACGTAAAGATAAACAGCTTGACGAACAAGCACATATTAGTGCGATTGTTTATAATGCGAGAGTGTTGCTAGTAGGACAAGCGCCAAGTGAAGATTTACGTGAGGTCGCAACTAATCTTGCTCGAGGTGTGAAAGATATTGCTGATGTTTATGAACAAATTGAGATTGGACCAAAAGTCACTTTTGCACAGGCAAGCAAGGATACTTGGATTACCACTCAAGCAAAATCTAAACTCTTTGTAAATGGTAATGTGAAAGCGACAGATGTAAAAGTAGTGACAGAAAATGGCGTTGTTTATCTATTAGGTCGTTTAACACAAGCACAAGCAAATGCTGCGGTAGATGCGGTGCGAACTATCAATGGTGTTAAGAAAGTTGTAAGAGTATTTACTTATTTAAATTAAATAATGGTGTAAAAAGAATTTGCTAGATAATGCCTTAAATAGTTATGCTATTTAAGGCATTTTTGATCAGTAAGATATATTTAAATGGGGACTGTCAGATTAGGTTTGATCTTCTACAGATAAAGGTAGTGAATTCTCGATAATTCACTACCTGATGCAAAATAATCCGAAAGATTACTTACCATCCCATGCTTTTAATGCTGCTTCACGGATTTTTAGTTGTTCAGAAGCAGATTTTTTGAAATAGTTAGGATCTAAACCGCCTTCCCAGTCACCATAATTTGGATTTGGTAAAACAATATATTGTTTACCAAATTTGCTTTCATTTTCTGCGACAAACTGACGACGTTCTGCATTTGGTTTATGATAAGTGGCATCACCATAATCATTAAGATTATCACCAACATACATCACAATTTCATAACCCATTTTTTCAATTTCTGCAAAGCGAGCAGATTTAGCTGATTTATCTTTCTTCAATAATAATGTTTTATCATTAACACCAGTAAAACCAAGGCGTTTCATATCATCAATAGTTGCAGCTTTTTCATTGCTATCTTTACGATTTGACACATAGAACATGGTACCACCATGGCTATTTACATAATTAGCAAACTCTACGGCACCAGGCACTGCGGCAGTTTGGCGTGCATTTACCCATTTAGTCCAACCTTCACTAGTGTAAGGTTGTAAATTTTTAGATTGCCATGCAGCATGAGCACTATTATCTAATAAGGTTTCATCTAGGTCAGAAACAACTGCTTTTTTCTTCCCTTTTTGTACTTTGGCTTTATCAAAGCTTACTTTAGCAATATTAAAGGCTTGATAAGCTAAAGCTTGATATTCACCAGATTGTTGAACCCAGTTCACACCAAAAGTAGCTTGATCAACTAAGCGTTGTGCAGCTTGTTGTTCAACATTTTGCTGTGTACTGCAAGCAGACAATGCTAATGCAGCAGAAATAGCCAAAACACTTAATTTTAATGTTCTCATTGTTCTCTCCTTGAAGTTATTGCAATAATGAGCTTGGCTATTCTACTCCTTTCCGAGTGAATAATTTCATTAAAATCTGTGAAGCAGATCACAAATATTAATTGTTATTCAGTAATAGAGGCATAAGCGAACAATTAATCATCACTAAGTTGGATAGAAGTTTAGCCAGTGAGTAAATTGCATTACAATAAATAACTTTATTAAACAGACTATGTCGTTTTATGACGTTGTTAATTCAATCATAAAGAGGAATATATGAAAAAAAGTACATTAATTGCGATTTTAGTTGCGATTGTTCTTGGGTTCACTGTAATGGGAAGTTATAACAGTTTGGTGCAAGCGGAAGAAGATATTGATTCTGTATGGGCGAATGTTGAGTCCCAATATCAACGTCGAGCAGATTTAATTCCAAACTTAGTTAATACCGTTAAAGGCCAAGCTAATTTTGAGAAGGAAACATTAACTAATGTGGTTGAAGCAAGAGCAAAAGCAACACAAATTAAAATTGATCCTGCGAATATGACAGAAGAACAATTAGCTCAATTTCAACAACAACAAAACCAAGTTGGTTCTACATTATCACGTTTATTGGCTACTGTAGAAAACTATCCTGAACTAAAAGCGAACGAAGGATTTTTAACCTTACAAACGCAATTAGAAGGTACTGAAAATCGTATCAATGTTGCTCGTAATACATTTAATGAAGCAGCTAAAGTATATAATAAAAAAATCCGCACTTTCCCAACTAAATTAGTGGCAATGTTATTTGGATTTAATGAAAAACCTTATTTCAAAGCAGATGCGGGAGCAGAAAAAGCACCAACAGTCAATTTTAACTAATAAATTAAAACATTATGTTATTCAAACAACCGATAGATAAAGCCCGTGTAGAGCGGGCGATTGCTCGTTTAGAATTGCAAACTTCGGCGGAATTGCGAGTTTATGTAGAACGAAAACTCCCTGCGGATCGCGAAATCTCTGGTGTACAGAGAGCCACGGAATTGTTTCAACAATTAGCAATGGAAAAAACAGCACAGCGAAATGGGGTATTAATTTATCTCGCTTTACAATCGAAGCAATGCGCAATTATTGGTGATCAAGGTATCGATCATCATGTTGAAGATGGCTTTTGGCAGCAAGCATGCGACTTGATCATTGCGGCAGCAAAACAAAAACAATATACCGAAGGGATTGTGAGTGCGATTGCGTTGATTGGAGAGCGTTTAGCGTTACATTTTCCATATCAAGAAAATGATCGTAATGAATTACCAAATGAAGTGGTGATTAAATGAGAAAGTATGCTTATTTTTTGCTATTTTGCTTATTTTTTCCGGTATTAAGTTGGGGAGCAATTTATCCAGAACCACCACAACCTTTTCGCTATGTAAATGATTATACGCATACATTAACGCAACAGCAGCAACAAGTGATTGAGCAACAATTAGTGGCATATAGTCAAAAGACAAGTTCACAAATTGCGGTGGTAATGATTCCTTCCACAGGTGATGTTGAAATTGCTGATTATGCATTTAGATTAGGTGATCGTTGGGGAATTGGGCGTAAACAGTTAAATAATGGCGTTTTAATGCTGATTGCAAAAAACGATCGTAAGATTTTTATTGCTACGGGGCAAGGTTTAGAAGGGGCTTTACCAGATGCTTTTTTAGGTAAAGTGATTCGCCAAGTAATTACGCCAGCATTTAAAGAGAATCGTTATGCAACAGGGATTGCTGAAGGCTTAAAATATATTATTGCGGCTAGCCAAGGAGAATTTAAACCAGAACAACTGGCTGAAGAAGAGCGATATGATTTTATTCCACTGTTAATGGTTGCGTTTTTCTTTTTGGTTGTCTTTTTAAGTGAACGCCATAAGCGTAGAACTTATGTGAGTCCAAGATCGCGTCATTATCAAAATGGTGGAATCTATATTAATCCACATGATTTTGATCGTCATGATGGTGGCTTTGGTGGCGGAAGCAGCGGTGGATTTGGCGGAGGCGGTTTTGGTGGAGGTGGTGCTGGCGGAAGCTGGTAACCCAAATGAGGAAGATTGGTTTATCTAGAGGCTTGTGCTACAATCTTGCCACTTTTTGTCTTATCTCCTTAACATTTGAGGTTAGTCTATGGAAACTATTGAAAGAATTAAACAACAACTTAGTGAAAATCCAATTATTCTTTATATGAAAGGTTCACCAAAATTCCCATCATGTGGTTTTTCTGCGAGAGCAGTAGAAGCAATTATTAATTGCCAAGTGCCTTTTGGTTATGTGGATATTTTACAACATCCTGATATTCGTGCTGAATTACCAAAATTTGCAAATTGGCCAACATTCCCACAATTATGGGTAGAAGGTGAGTTAATTGGTGGTTGCGATATTATTCTTGAAATGTTCCAAAAAGGTGAATTACAGCCACTTTTAAAAGAAATAGCAGCAAAATATGCAGATCAAGAACAACAAGCATAATTATGCTAAAACAGCCCTCAAATAATGAGGGCTATTTTTTTATATTTAGAGGAAAACAATGCAGAAAGATCTTACCTTTTATTTTTTACGTCATGGTCGGACACAATGGAATGAAACGGGGTTGCTGCAAGGGCAAGGCGATTCACCTTTAACGAGCGAAGGAATTAATGGTGCTTTAGCTGCGGGAGAGGCATTAAAAGAGATACCTTTTGTTGCTGCTTATTCAAGTTGTTTACAACGTACAATTGATACTGCAAGGCACGTTATTGGGGAACGTTCTATTTCATTATTCCAACATCAAGGATTAAATGAACAATTTTTTGGTCAATGGGAAGGGATTAAGATTGATACTATTCGTCATACAGAGGCGTTTCAAAATTTAGTTAAGCATCCTGAAATTTATGATCAAAATATTGCGCAATATAACCAAGGAGAACCTTTTTCTGCATTAGCAGCACGTGCGTGGCAAGCAGTACAAGATATTATTCAAATTCATGATCAAGGTAATATTTTAGTCGTTTCCCACGGGCATACATTAAGATTATTACTTGCATTATTGGGTGGCTATACGTGGCAAACCCATCGAGAACCTGGTGTGAGTGAAAGTTTGATTAATTGTAGTATTAGTGTAGTACGTTATCAGCAAAATGCAGAACAGCGAAGTTTTCAGATTGAGCGTAAAAATGATACGTCTCATTTAGCAGTAGCAGTTCCTTTATAAATGGTCTGAGGCGCAGACCTAGTTCTAGGTGATACTAAATTTAGATGTATATTTTGCATGCGTGTCGGGGAAATCTAAATTAACATTGTTTTAAAAAACAAAGCTGGTTTAATATTTTTAGATATTTTTGTTTTAATTCATATTTAGGTTTCGCCCTAAAGGGCGACCTCCTTTTATTCGCAAGCAAGCTTGCTCACTCTAACGAGCCGTTGCAAGCAACGTTCAAAAAGCTAACGCTTTTTGTCATTACTTGTATAAAGAAAAGGAGGCAAAAGACAACGCAACGCGTTGAATGTTGCTGAAAGCAACAGCCCGAAGGGTGAGCGAAGCGAATAAATACACCCTCGCACACTTGCTACTCCTCATTCCAATAAGATTTTCCGAGCGGCAAAAAACAGAGATTTTTCTCACTACGTTCGAAAAATGATCACTTTTTTTGCCTGAAAATCTTATTTCCATTCGGGCAAGTGTAAGAGGGAACCCATTAAGCCTTTATTAAGATTTGTGATTAATTTCAGGTTTGTTAACAGTCTGAATCTATTTTTAATAGATTTTACTTCATTTCTAATAAGCTTTTATATGCTTGCACCACAATTTGCCAGCCACTTCTAAAAATAAACAAACTTAATAATGCACTAGCCACAATATCTACCCAACTGATTGCCCACAGCCAAGCACTTAATCCTGCAATAATTGCAATTACAGAGCCTAAAGCATCAGCTAGAACGTGTAAGTAAGCGGCTTTTAAGTTTAGATTATTTAAATCGCCACGTAACATTAAAAAAGCAACAATCATATTTACTACTAAACCAATTATGGCAACAGATAACATTGGTAGAGCTTTTATCACTAATGGATGCTGCCAGCGTTCTACAGCTTCAAACAAGATAACTATTGCAACGACTAACAGAGAAACACCATTCAAAATAGCCAATCCTTTTTGCATTCTTGCGGATAAAAAGAGGGAAATTAATGCTAATAGCAAGGCAAAACTATCATTTGCCATATGCCCCGCATCGGCGAGTAACGCTAAACTATGAAAAGCATAACCTGCCCAAAACTCGATTAGCATAAAACCAAAAATTAAGGCAAAACTGAAAAATAAAATCAGCTTATTGTCAGTATGCGGATGATTATGGTGATGGTTAGTGTGAGAAGATTTTTCTGATGTCATAGGATCAACGGAATGGCACATAATAATTTATACATTGGATTAAATGATAAATGGATAATAAAGGTTACTGTTGGAGGAGAGTCAAGGATTAATTTATAAAAATAAAAGAGAGAGGAAAGATTGGTTGCGGGGGCTGGATTTGAACCAACGACCTTCGGGTTATGAGCCCGACGAGCTACCAAGCTGCTCCACCCCGCGTCAGATGTGCGTAACTATACTCGTTTTTTTCGTTTTTGCAAGATTTTTTTAAATTTTAAAGTTTTTTTGATAAAAAAATAATCATTAACGAAATTAAAACGAACATTTCACAGAAATTTCAGCAAGCAAGTCATAAAATTGTTATCATTATCTCCATTTTGACATTCAATTCATTGTGCAAGTTTAGAGGTTTTATTGTTGTCCATGAGAAAAATGAAAAAATTTGCTGCTGTTGCGGCGGCAATATTAGTTTTAGCAAGTTGTTCTTCATCTAATCATTCCTCATCAACGATTTCAGAACGTTCATTACACGAACAATTAGGTGCCGTCTATCAAGGACGCAGCTATATGCGGATGCCATTAACGCCAGTGGGAATGGTAGAAAATCAAAGTGCAGTGGTGAACCAAGGTGATTTTTTGACTCAACTGAGTATTATTGCCGATGTTTCTCCACGATTGAGTGCTAATTTCCGTAGTACCTATGACAAAATTACCAGTTGGGTATTAGCAGGAGCAGATGTATCGCAGCTTAATAACTTTGGTATTGGTATTCAAAAAATGGCAGGAGAAGATGGTTTCCAAAATGTGTTGATGACAGGTTATTACTCACCGGTTATTCATGCACGTCACAGCCCACAAGGCAAATATCAACATCCTATTTATGCAATGCCGCGTTATAAACGTTTTTCAAGAGCACAAATTTATGCCGGCGCGTTAAAAGGTAAAGGGCTAGAGCTTGCTTATAGTGATTCGATGTTAGATAACTTCTTACTCGGAGTACAGGGCAGTGGTTATATTGATTTTGGTAACAATGATCTTACCTATTTTGCTTATGCAGGACAAAATGGTTTTCCTTATACCAGTGTTGGACGACTATTGGTTGAAGATGGGGAAATCGAAAAAGAAAAAATGTCAGTACAAGCGATTAAAGATTGGGCTAATCGTAATCCAAGCCGTTTGCAAGGGTTATTAGAACGTAATGCATCTTATGTTTTCTTCAAAAATGTACCTAACGGCAAAGTAAAAGGATCTGCTGGTGTGCCATTAGTGCCATTAGCTTCAGTTGCTTCTGATCGCAGTTTAATTCCATCCGGAACCGTGTTGCTAGTTGAAATGCCTGAAATTGACGATGTTGGGAATTGGAAAGGAACGCATCAATTACGCTTAATGGTAGCATTAGATGTAGGTGGTGCAGTAAAAGGACAACATTTTGACCTTTATCAGGGGATCGGTGAACGCGCTGGTCATGTAGCAGGATTATTAAAACATTATGGACGTGTTTGGGTATTAAATTAAACATATGGCACGAGTAGATAATTTTGAACAACGTTTTGGTGGGATTGGGCGTCTTTACGGTGAGGACACCTTACAACGCTTGCGTGAAGCCCATATTTGTGTAATTGGTATTGGTGGCGTTGGCTCTTGGGTCGTGGAAGCATTAGCGCGTTCAGGCGTGGGAAAATTAACCTTAATTGATATGGACGATATTTGTGTAACCAATGTAAATCGTCAAATTCATGCGACCACAGAGAATATTGGTGCATTAAAAACAGAGGTAATGCAGCAGCGTGTATTGTCAATTAACCCAAATGCACAAGTAGAAATTATTGATGACTTTTTAACAACAGAAAATATTGCAGAGTATCTATTACGAGGCTATGACTATGTGATCGATGCGATTGATAGCGTTAAAGTAAAAGCGGCTTTATTAGCTTTTTGTAAGCGCCATAAGATAAAAGTCATTACCACAGGCGGTGCAGGTGGGCAAACCGATCCAAGCCAAATTCAAATTAAAGATTTAAGTAAAACGATTCAAGATCCATTAGCAGCAAAAGTGCGTTATCTATTACGAAAACAGTATGGTTTTACCGATAATCCGCAGCGTAAGTTTGGGATCGATTGTGTGTTTTCTACTCAACCTCTGATATTTCCTAAAATGAGTGGTGAATGTTCAACTTCGGCTACGATGAATTGTAGTAATGGTTTTGGTGCTGCAACTATGGTGACTGCAACCTTTGGTTTTTTTGCTGCTGCACGTGTAGTCGAAAAATTATTACAAAAGAAAACAGGCTAATTTGCTATAATTTTCCGCAATTTTTTTCCAGAAATTTGACCAAAATATGAATCAATTATTTGCTACCACAGCACGTGGTTTTGAAGAGTTATTAAAAACAGAATTAGAAAAATTAGGCGCAAGCCAATGTAAGATTGCACAAGGCGGTGTGCATTATCACGCAGATGATGAAACATTATATCGCACACTATTGTGGAGTCGCCTTAGTTCTCGCATTTTATACCCATTATTTAGCAGCAAAGTCTATGATGATGCAGATCTTTATACCGCAGTTGTTAATTTTGCTTGGCAACAACATTTTTCTGCGGATGATAGTTTTGTGGTGGATTTTAGTGGAACAAACCAAGCAATCCGCCATACTCAATATGGTGCCATGCGAGTTAAAGATGGCATTGTCGATTATTTCACGCGCCATGGTCAAGCTCGTCCACAAGTTGATAAAGATTATCCAGATATCCGCCTAAATGTGTACTTGAATCGTGAAGAGTTGAATGTATCGTTAGATCTGAGTGGTGAAGCATTACATATGCGAGGATATCGCAGTGATACAGGTGCAGCACCATTACGGGAAACATTAGCTGCTGCCATTATTATTCGCTCAGGCTGGAAATTTGGTACACCGTTAGTGGATCCAATGTGTGGCTCAGGAACGTTATTAATTGAAGCTGCACAAATGGAAGCAAACATTGCACCACAATTAAATCGCTTGCATTGGGGCTTTAATCGCTGGAAAAAACATCAACAAGCAGTATGGCAAAAAGTTAAAGCTGAAGCGTTAGTACAAGCAGAACAAGGCACGCAACAATGCACAGCCCATTTCTTTGGACTGGATCGTGATCATCGTGTATTAGAGAAAGCAAAACAGAATGCAGAAAATGCTGGTGTAGGGCATTTAATCATATTTAAAGCGGCTGATATTGCTACTTTGACCCCACCAACAACAGAAGTAGGTACTGTTGTTTGTAATCCGCCATATGGTGAACGCTTAGGGGCAACACCGACGTTAATTGCTTTATATTCAGTATTTGGCAGACGTTTAAAACAATATTTTGCACATTGGCAAGCTTCCATTTTTAGTAGCGAATTAAGTTTATTAGATTGTTTACGCTTACGTTCTTCACGCCAATTCAAAGCTAAAAATGGACCATTAGATTGTATCCAAAAAAATTATTTGATTAGTGAACTACCAGAAGCGGTAAAACAAAATGAAGATACTGGGCTTCAATTTAATGCTAATAATGCAGCGCCTGATTTTGCTAATCGTTTGAATAAAAATATTAAGAAAATTGAGAAATGGGCGAAGCAACAAGGGATTGATGCGTATCGTTTGTATGATGCAGATTTACCTGAATATAACCTTGCTGTTGACCGTTATGCTGATCATATCGTGGTACAAGAATATGCAGCACCAAAAAATATTGATCCGCAAAAAGCACGTCAGCGTTTATTGGACGCTGTGACTGCAACATTAGCAGTAACAGGCGTTGAAAGTAATAAGTTAGTGTTAAAAGTGCGTCAAAAACAAAAAGGAAATAATCAGTATGAAAAATTAGCCAATAAAGGCGATTACTTTTTTGTGCATGAGTATGGCGCAAAATTGTGGGTAAATCTTACAGATTATCTGGATACTGGTTTATTTTTGGATCACCGTTTAACCCGTAAAATGGTTGGAGAAATGGCAAAAGGAAAAGATTTTTTAAATCTGTTCTCTTACACAGGATCTTGTACTGTTCATGCCATTTTAGGTGGGGCAAAATCGAGTACCACAGTAGATATGTCAAATACTTATCTAAACTGGGCAGAGCAAAATTTTATCCTCAATAATATTAAAGGAAGACAACATAAATTAATTCAGGCAGATTGCTTGCAATGGCTAGAAAACGCTAAAGGGCAATATGATTTAATTTTTGTTGATCCACCTACTTTTTCAAATTCTAAGCGTATGGAAAATAGTTGGGATGTACAACGTGATCATCTCTTACTATTACAGAAATTAAGTAAACTGTTACGTCGTCACGGAACGATAATTTTTTCCAATAATAAGCGTGGTTTCAAAATGGATTTAGCTGGCTTAGAACAGTTAGGTTTACAAGCTGAGAATATTTCAGCACAAACCTTACCACAGGATTTCCAGCGTAATCCTCATATACATAATTGTTGGCGAATTACCTTTAAATAAATAGCAAACAGCAGAGTTGTGAATACAAATATAAAGTAACGTTATGAAGTTTTTTAATCTTAATCTGGCAAAAAAAGCGAACGATCATAAATATATTGGTAATGTCATTGCAGATAGTCGTGTATTAGTCATTGCCGAGGTTGCACAGCAACATCAAGGTGTTACTGTTGTCGTTACTCCAGATATGCGACAAGCGAATCATCTTGCAGAAAGTTTAAGACAATTTTCATTACCGGCAGAAATTTTCTCGGATTGGGAAACCCTGCCTTATGATACGTTTTCGCCACACCAAGAGATTATTTCTACTAGATTAAGTACGTTATTTCATTTACAACAGACAAAACAAGGTATTTTTATTTTACCAATTAGTACCTTAATGCAACGTGTTTGTCCGCCAAGTTATTTAGCGCAAAATGTTTTTTTAATCAAAAAAGGGCAACAATGTGATCTGGAACAGTTGCGTTTGCAACTAAATAAAGCAGGGTATCGTGCAGTTGATCAAGTGTTTGAACACGGCGAATATTCCGTACGTGGGGCATTGTTAGATCTTTTCCCGATGGGAAGTCATCTTCCTTATCGTTTAGATTTCTTTGATGATGAAATTGATTCTATTCGGACCTTTGATGTAGATACACAACGGACGATAGCAGAAATTCAGCAAATTAATTTATTGCCAGCACATGAATTCCCGATTGATGAAAAAGGTATTGAGTTTTTCCGTACTAATTTTCGCGAAACTTTTGGTGAGATTCGCCGTGATCCAGAGCATATTTATCAGCAAATTAGTAAAGGAACGTTATTTGCTGGCATTGAATATTGGCAGCCACTCTTTTTTGAACAAATGGCGACTTTCTTTGATTATGTACCAATCAATACGCTATTTATTACTGATGAGAAAATCCAACAATATGGCGAAACTTTTTTCCGTGATGCACAGTTGCGTTATGAAAACCAAAAAGTTGATCCAATGCGTCCATTGCTTGCACCAGCAACTTTATGGCTACGTCCAGATAGTGTCAATCAGTATCTCAAAGATTATCCACAACTAACCTTAACGGAAGCAGTATTAGATCAACAAGCACGCAATCAAAATCTTAGCGTCAGTAAACTACCAGAATTAACGATCAATGCGCAGCAAAAAGAACCGTTAAAAATGTTGCGTCAATTTATTGAAAATTTTGCAGAACCTATTGTTTTTTCAGTAGAAAGTGAAGGGCGACGAGAAACCTTACTTTCATTATTAAAACCATTAAAAATTAAGCCGACACCAATTCAGCAATTATCTGAAGCAAATCAGCAACGTTTTAGTTTAATGATTGGAGCAATGGAAAGAGGCTTTATTGTTGATCAGCAGTTTGCTTTTATTTGTGAAACGGATTTTCTTGGTGAAAAAGTGCAAACTCGTCAGCGCCAGCAACAAAAAAATGTGAATCCAGATGCGCTAATTCGTAACTTAGCAGAATTAAAAATTGGTCAACCTGTGGTGCATTTAGAGCATGGTGTTGGGCGCTATGATGGCTTAACTACGTTAGAAACGGGCGGAATGTTAGCCGAATATTTAGTGTTGCGTTATGCAGATGATGCGAAATTGTATGTTCCTGTTTCATCATTACATTTAATTAGTCGTTATGTTGGTGGTGGAGAAGAAAACGCACCATTACATAAATTAGGTAGTGAAGCATGGGTTAAATCTCGTCAAAAAGCAGCAGAGAAAATCCGTGATGTAGCCGCAGAATTACTGGATGTTTATGCGAAGCGAGAATCTCGACCAGGTTTTGCATTTAAGTATGATCGTGAAGAGTTTCAACAATTTGTTGCGACTTTCCCATTTGAGGAAACTTATGATCAACAAATGGCAATTAATGCGGTTATTAGCGATATGTGCCAAGCCAAACCAATGGATCGTTTAGTTTGTGGTGATGTTGGATTTGGTAAGACTGAAGTAGCAATGCGAGCGGCATTTTTAGCGGTCATGAATCAAAAGCAAGTGGCGGTATTAGTACCTACCACACTGTTAGCACAACAACATTATGATAATTTCCGTGATCGGTTTGCAAATTTGCCAGTGAACGTTGAGGTATTGTCACGTTTTAAAACAGCTAAAGAACAAAAGAATGTTTTATCTCTTGTCAAAGAAGGAAAGATAGATATTCTTATTGGAACGCATAAGTTGTTACAGGGTGAAGTGGATTTCCATGATTTAGGTCTGTTAATTATTGATGAAGAGCATCGATTTGGGGTAAGACAAAAGGAAAAAATTAAGCAGTTGCGTAGTAATATTGATATTCTCACCCTTACTGCAACTCCAATTCCACGTACACTCAATATGGCGATGAATGGTATTCGTGATCTCTCGATTATTTCAACGCCACCGGCGCGCCGTTTAGTGATTAAGACTTTTGTTCGCCAACACGATGAACGCATTATTCGAGAAGCGATATTACGGGAAATCTTACGTGGTGGGCAAGTTTATTACTTACACAATGATGTGGAAACGATACAAAATTGTGCCGAAAAATTAGCAACTTTAGTGCCAGAAGCACGTATTGGTATCGGGCATGGACAAATGCGAGAACGTGAGTTGGAACGTGTAATGACCGATTTCTATCATCAACGTTTTAATGTTTTAGTGTGTACAACCATTATCGAAACAGGAATTGATATTCCAAGCGCCAATACGATTATTATTGAACGGGCCGACCACTTTGGTTTAGCACAATTACACCAATTACGTGGTCGAGTTGGGCGTTCGCACCATCAAGCCTATGCTTATTTATTAGCTCCACCAGAAAAATTAATGACCAAAGATGCCCGTAAACGATTAGAGGCGTTAAGTAGTTTAGATAATTTAGGGGCTGGATTTGTGTTGGCGACCCACGACTTAGAAATTCGTGGTGCAGGTGAGTTATTAGGTGATGAACAGAGCGGACAGATCGAAACTATCGGTTTTTCATTGTATATGGAGCTGTTAGAAAGTGCGATGAAAGCTCTTAAAGAAGGGAAAGAACCAACTTTAGATGAGTTAACGCAAGCGCAGGTTGATATTGATTTGCGTATTCCAGCATTGTTGCCAGAAGAGTATCTTGGTGATGTTAATTTACGTCTTTCTTTTTATAAGCGTATTGCTGGTGCGAAAAACGAAGAAGAATTGTCTGAATTAAAAGTTGAGTTAATCGATCGTTTTGGATTATTACCACAAGCAACGAAGAATTTATTTGAAATTGCGTTATTACGTTTACAAGCGAAACCATTGGGAATTCAAAAAATTGAAGCAATGGCGACAGGTGGATTCTTAGAATTTGCACCACACGTAGAACTCGATCCAATGTTATTCTTGAAGCTGATTCAGCAACAACCGAATGTTTACCGTTTTGATGGTCCATTAAAATTCAGATTTACGCAAGATTTTAGCGATACCCAACAACGATTAGGCTTTGTGATGGATTTGATTGCAAGAATTGCTGGGAATTGAAAAAAGAAAAAATGAACATTATAATTATCAAAATCTTAAAAAATGGTTGTTATAATGTTCAATAAGACAAAATCTCCTAAATTATTCCCTAAGTATGAAAATGTGTTAATTCAACTTGGAGAGAATATCAAACTTGCTATTAAACGCAGAAAATTCACGCAAACACTATTAGCAGAGCGGACTGGTTTAAGTCGTATGACAATTCGTAAAATAACCCAAGGTAATCCTAATGTTGCTATTGGCTATTATGTTATGGTGCTAGGGGTATTAGGATTGGAACAAGATTTCAGTAAAGTTGGTAAAGACGATGAACTTGGACGTAAATTACAAGATATTGCGTTATTAAGGAAATCGAATGAGTAAAGAGATTTATGTGTTTGCCAGCTGGGAAGAATTGATTAAGCCAGAGTTAATCGGTGTTTTATCTTCTGATGTCGTAAGAGGAAAAGAGTCATTTCGCTTTAGCTATGATAATAACTGGCTAAAATCGCCTTTTGTGCAACAGATTGATCCTGATTTACATCTTTATTCTGGGGAACAATATAGTTTAAATGCACAGAATTTTCGAATTTTTCTAGATTCCTGTCCTGATCGTTGGGGACGTTTATTGATGAAACGGCGAGAGATTGCTTTAGCCAATCAACAAAATCGTAAACCGAAAATGCTTTTAGAAAGTGATTACTTGTTAGGTGTACATGATATGAATCGCATGGGGGCATTAAGGTTTAAAACTGAACTAAATGGTGAATTTTTAGATAATAATGACTATTTAGCTGCTCCACCTATATCTTCTTTAAAAGAGTTAGAATTTGCTGCTTTTCAATTAGAAAATAGCAATATTGATGATCCTGATTATTTAAAATGGCTTTATATGCTGATTTCTCCAGGATCATCTTTAGGAGGTGCGAGACCTAAAGCCTCAGTGATCGACGAGTATAAGCAGTTATGGATCGCAAAGTTTCCTAGCAAATATGATGAGTATGATGTTGGGTTATGGGAATATTTAATTTATGGTTTAGCCACTCAATCTGGTATTGAAATGGCAACTTGTCGAATTGAAAAGTTCAATCAGGAACATCATACATTTTTGACCCAAAGATTTGATCGAATAGGTGAACGACGTCGCCATTTTACTTCAGCCTTAACTCAGCTAGGCTACTATGATGGCGATTATGAAGCGAGTTATTTAGAAATAGCTCAGTTTATAACAGAAAACGGTTCTCAAACTAAAAGAGATCTTATGCAATTATGGCGAAGAATTGTGTTTAATATAGCTGTATCAAATACGGATGATCATTTGCGGAATCACGGTTTTATCTATCAAAATGCAGGTTGGATTTTATCGCCTGCTTATGATCTCAATCCAAGCCCATTATCTCAAGGATTACATCTTAATATCACAGACAGCGATAATAGATTAGATTTCCAGTTAGCTTTTGAGGTAGCTGAGTTTTTTCAATTAACACCTAATCAAGCAAAACAAATTTATGATGAGGTGATGACTGTTGTAAATAAATGGCGAAAGTTTGCAACAAATTTAGGTATCTCTAGGCAAGAACAAGAAATGATGAAATATGCATTTAATCTATAAAATTTCCACGAGTAACATGATTTTCCGTGTTAGAATAATGCCGTTTTTTTATTTCAATAAAGTACAGAATCAAAAAAGGAAAAAAAGATGATTGATCCTAATCTACTACGTAATGATTTAGCCGCAACAGCAGCAAAATTACTTGAAAAAAGAAATTTTGTATTAGACGTGCAAAAAATTGAGCAATTAGAAGAACAACGTAAAGTATTACAAGTTAAAACAGAAAGTTTACAAGCAGAACGTAATGCACGTTCTAAGGCTATCGGTGCAGCGAAAGCAAGAGGTGAAGATATCCAACCATTATTAGCTGAAGTAGATAATATGGGATCGGAATTAGAACAAGCGAAAGTAGCTTTAGAACAAGTCCAAGAAGAATTAAGACAAATTGCCTTAACAATTCCAAATATTCCTGCAGATGAAGTACCACAAGGGAAAGATGATAGCGAAAACCTTGAAGTATTTCGTTGGGGGGAACCAAAACAGTATGATTTCCCAATTCGTGATCATGTAGATTTAGGTGAACTCAGTGGCGGTGTTGATTTCCCAACTGCCGTGAAATTAACAGGAGCAAGATTTGTTGTTTTAAAAGGCAAAATCGCTCGTTTACACCGTGCTTTAGCACAATTTATGCTTGATTTACATACCGAGCAACATGGTTACCTTGAAACTTATGTGCCTTACCTAGTCAATCACGAAACTCTTTGTGGTACAGGGCAGTTACCAAAATTTGGTGAAGATTTATTCCATACAAAACCACTAGAAGGTGAACAACCTTATGCGTTGATTCCAACTGCGGAAGTGCCTGTCACCAATATGGTGCGTGGAGAAATTTTAGATGCTGAAGATTTACCATTAAAAATGACCGCACATACGCCATGTTTCCGTTCTGAAGCAGGTTCTTATGGTCGTGATACACGTGGTTTAATCCGTATGCACCAATTTGACAAAGTAGAATTAGTACAAATTGTTGAACCTGAAAAATCAATGGCAGCATTAGAAGAGTTAACGGGACACGCAGAAAAAGTATTACAACTATTAGGTTTACCATATCGTAAAGTATTACTTTGTACTGGTGATATGGGCTTTAGTTCATGCAAAACTTATGATTTAGAAGTCTGGGTGCCTGCACAAAATACCTACCGTGAAATTTCATCTTGTTCAAATATGTGGGATTTCCAAGCGCGCCGTATGTCTGCACGTTATCGTGTGAAAGGTGAGAAAAAGCCTCGTCTTGTGCATACCCTTAATGGTTCAGGTTTAGCAGTTGGCCGTACTTTAGTGGCAGTGCTAGAAAACTACCAACAAGCCGATGGATCAATTATTGTGCCAGAAGTATTACGTCCATATATGAATGGTTTAGATGTTATCCGCTAAGGATGAAAAACAGCATTTATGTTTGATTTTCGACCTTTTTATCAACAAATTGCTACCAGTGAGCTGTCAGATTGGTTAGAAACCTTACCTGCACAGCTCAAACAATGGCAAGCTAATACACATGGTGAATATGCGAAATGGTCAAAAGTTGTTGATTTTTTACCAGAGCGTATTGCGGATGAAATCGATCTGAAACATAGCGTAACCGCACATTTGCATCAACCATTCACTGAGGGTGAACGACAAAGAATGGTTCACCATTTAAAACAGCTAATGCCTTGGCGTAAAGGGCCATATCATTTATATGGTGTGCATATTGATTGTGAATGGCGTTCTGATTTTAAATGGGATCGTTTGTTACCGCATATTTCACCATTACAAGATCGGTTAGTGTTAGACGTTGGCTGTGGTAGTGGTTACCATATGTGGCGGATGGTCGGTGAAGGGGCAAAAATGGTAGTAGGTATTGATCCAACCGAATTATTTCTATGCCAGTTTGAAGCAGTTAGAAAGCTGTTAAATAACGACCGCCGAGCTAATTTGATTCCACTCGGTATCGAACAAATGCAACCGTTGCATGCTTTTGATACGGTGTTCTCTATGGGCGTGCTATATCATCGCAAATCGCCATTGGATCACCTTTCTCAGCTTAAAGCACAATTAAAGAAAGGCGGTGAACTGATCTTAGAAACGCTTGTGGTGGATGGAGATCAACATACGGTATTAGTTCCTGGTGAACGTTATGCCAAAATGAAAAATGTTTACTTTATCCCTTCGGTTGCGGCGTTAATTAATTGGTTAGGGAAAACAGGGTTTAGAAATATCCGTTGTGTGGATGTTGCCGTAACTTCATTAGCTGAGCAACGTAAAACAGAATGGCTTGAGAATGAGAGCTTAATTGATTTCCTTGATCCTCAAGATTTAAGTAAAACCATTGAAGGTTATCCCGCACCAAAACGTGCGGTAATAATTGCTAATAAATAACAAACTTATTATCTATATTAATAAAAATCTGTTCCTATAAGTGTCTAGGATGTAAAACTAAAGGGACAGATTTTTTATTTTTAATAATTTATAACAATGAATAAAGTAATTTAATTTGTTAGAAGCTATCAATTACATTGGGAATACCCATTTTTGTTCATTCAAATTTGCAACTAAAATACCTCACATAAGGTTTAAGGAAGTAATTAAATGTCACTTCCTAAATCAGTGGTTTAATTTATTATTCAAAGTAAGTTAAGAGAGGCTAATTATGGCTAAAACAACAATTGGTTTAGATACAAAATTATCAAAAAAATTAGCAAACGAATTAAATAATTTATTGGCTAGTTATCAAGTATTTTATATGAATGTACGAGGTTATCACTGGAATATTAAAGGGGTAAATTTCTTTGAATTACATGCTAAGTTTGAAGAAATTTATAATGATTTAGTGGTAAAAGTAGATGAAATTGCAGAACGTATTTTGACATTAGGCTATACCCCAAGTAATGCGTTTAGTGAATATTTACAGGTTGCTAAAATTAAGGAACATTCAGGTGTTAGTGCAGCCGAAGAGTGTTTGAAAGGGGTATTAAGTGGTTTGCAAAATTTACTTGAACAACAAAGAGATATTCTTGCTATTGCCAATGAAGCTGAAGATGAGGGAACTGCCTCGTTAATGAGTGATTATATTAAAGAGCAAGAAAAATTAATTTGGATGTTTAGTGCAGCAACGAAATAGTAAATTTCCAATTATCAATATAAAAATAAACCTACGATCACTATCGTAGGTTTATTTTTAAGATCAACATACTTCCTTAAAACTAATCTGTGTTTGTTCTAAAAAATCATTCTCCTCATCTTGCATAATAGGAGCAGTTGGAATTTCTGGTTTATCAAAAGCAATATCGCCCTCAATATTTTCTAATAAGCTACCATGACGAATATTTTTGAAATCAAATAATTTCGGATCGCATAAATGTGATGGCACAACATTTTGCAAGGCACTAAACATAGTTTCAATCCGTCCTGGATATTGGCGATCCCAAGCTTGTAGCATTTCTTTAATGACCTGGCGTTGTAGATTAGGTTGTGAACCACAAAGATTACACGGAATAATCGGGAATTGTTTCGCTTCTGCATAACGAGCAATATCTTTTTCTCGGCAATAGGCAAGTGGGCGGATGACAATTTGTTTACCATCATCACTAATCAATTTTGGTGGCATACTTTTCATTTTGCCACCATAGAACATATTCAAGAATAAGGTTTCTAACATATCATCACGATGATGACCAAGTGCAATTTTAGTTGCTCCTAACTCTGTTGCAGTACGATATAAAATCCCACGGCGTAAACGTGAACAGAGTGAACAAGTGGTTTTACCCTCAGGAATTTTTTCTTTCACAATGCCATAAGTATTTTCTTCAACAATTTTATATTCAACCCCTAATTGTGATAGATAATTAGGTAATACTTCTTCTGGAAAGCCAGGTTGTTTTTGATCCAGATTAACGGCAACAATTTCAAAATTGATCGGAGCATTGAGTTTTAAATTTAATAAAATATCTAATAGGGTATAGCTATCTTTGCCGCCAGATAAGCACACCATCACGCGATCGCCTTCTTCAATCATATTAAAATCAGCGATTGCCTTACCGACTTCACGGCGTAAACGCTTATGTAATTTGTTAAGGTTATAGATTTGTTTTTTCTCTAATGACATATTAAATAATCAGTTTTTCAGCTAAAAAATCGGTTTGCTATGGTAAGGGCTTTTGTTTTTTTTGCAATAACTTATTGAGGTATTTTGCGAGAAATCAGTGTTTGTACAGCGAAATTTTTAATATTTGTAAAAATGGGAGATCAGTCACAGAGAAAAGGTCACGATCTTGTTAAATAACCTTTAGAAAAATAGCAATTTTTTGCTAGAATGTTGCCTGTTTTAGCATATTAATTTGATCAAGATAAACCTCAGTTGTTTAGGTAGTTAATAATGAGTGAATCAACTCAAACCATTCCTGAATTAGTCTCGTGGGTAAAAGAACGAGAATTTAGTTTAAATCTAACCACAGAACGTTTAGCTTTTCTTTTGGCGATCGCTATTTTTAACAATGAACGCTTTGCCGGCGAAATGGAAGAAAGTGATTTAGTTGATCTCTTCCGCCATGTTTCAAAAGCATTAGGGCAGTCAGAAGAAACCTTAACGCAGCGTGCCAATAATGCGATTAATGATTTAGTTAAGCAACGTTTAGTTAATCGTTTCAGCAGTGAATTCACAGAAGGATTAGCGATTTATCGTCTTACCCCTTTAGGCGTTGGTGTATCGGATTACTATATTCGTCAACGTGAATTTTCAGCGTTACGTCTTTCAGTGCAGTTATCTATTGTGGCGGATGAGATCCAACGTGCCGCAGAAGCCGCAGAAAATGATGGCGATGAATATTATTGGCGGCGAGAAGTGTTTGCCCCATTAAAATATTCGGTGGCAGAGATTTTTGACAGTATCGACTTGTCACAACGGATTATGGATGAAAGTCAACATCATACCAAAGAAGAGATCGCAGAATTATTGAGTAAAGATTGGCAAGCGGCGATCTCCAGTTGTGAACGTCTATTAGATGAAACATCAGGTAATTTACGCGAATTACAAGATACCCTTAATGCCGCAGGCGATAAGTTGCAAGCAGGGTTATTACGGGTTCAAGACTGTATTTTAGGACGTGAACAATTAGAGTTTGTGGCGCAGTTAATTATTAGTTTACAGCTTAAATTGGATCGAATTATTAGCTGGGGACAACAAGCGATTGACCTTTGGATTAGTTACGATCGCCATGTACATAAATTTATTCGTACTGCTATTGATTTAGATAAAAATCGGGTATTTGCTCAACGTTTACGCCGTTCAATTGCGGATTATTTTGATGCCCCATTCTATTTATGGAGTGTACAAGCTGAACGTCTGGTGGATTTACGCGATGAAGAACTGGCTTTACGTGAAGAAGAAGCCTTAGGTGAATTACCTGCTGAGTTAGAGTATGAATCATTACAAACCGTACATGAACAAATTACCGAAACGATGCAGCGTTTATTAATCCAGTATTATCAAGATCAGAAACCAATAGAGCTAGGTGCAGTTTTACGTGAACAATTAGATCGTTATCCGCAGTCACAACATTTTGATGTTGCAAGAATTATTGTTGATCAAGCGGTACGTCTTGGTATTGCGAGTCAAGATTTTAGCGGCAATGTACCGCAATGGCAGGCAATCAATGCCTATGGTGCAGAAGTACAAGCTCACCCTATTGATGAATATAACAATCAACCAAAGAAATAACGTTAACAAAGCGAAAGAATTATGAGTGAAACTACCTCTTACGAACCGATTCCGACTAAATTAGCCACCGCGATAGCGAACCCATTATTCCCTATTGTTGATAGTCAGTTACGTTCTGGACGTCATATTAGTCTTGATCAATTAGAACCACACGCGTTTTTATTAGATTTCCAAACAGAGTTAGAGCTTTTCTACCGCCGTTATAATGTGGAGCTGATTCGTGCGCCAGAAGGTTTTTTCTATTTACGCCCCAAAGCGACTACTTTAATTGCGCGCAGTGTGTTATCTGAATTAGAAATGTTAGTAGGGAAAGTCTTGTGTTATCTCTATTTAAGTCCGGAACGTCTGGCACAACAAGGCATTTTTACTGTGCAAGAAGTATATGATGAACTGCTTAATTTGGCGGACGAGAATAAATTATTAAAAGCGGTGAATCAACGTTCGAGTGGTTCGGATTTAGATAAACAAAAATTAGCGGAAAAAGTACGTGCTGCAATTAGTCGTTTACGCCGTTTAGGAATGTTACAGACTGTGGGTGATCAACATAGTGGTAAATTTGTGATCTCTGAAGCCGTGTTCCGTTTTGGCGCTGAAGTACGTAGTGGTGAAGATCTGCAAGCTGCACAATTACGCTTAATTCGTGAAGGGGAAATTGCAACACCAGATTCATTGCAAGTTGATAATGACAATAATGAAAACGATGAAGATGAATTAGAAGAAAATAATTTTGAGGAAGGGGAAGCATAATGGCGGAATTAGAAATGGAAGCATTAGAACCTCAACAAGTGAGTGTTGCAAGTGTGAATACCAATGCAGAACGAGGTAAATTTCGTTCGCTTACCTTAATTAACTGGAATGGTTTTTTTGCACGTACCTTTGATTTAGATGAATTAGTAACAACATTATCCGGTGGTAATGGGGCAGGAAAATCAACCACCATGGCAGGGTTTGTAACCGCATTAATTCCTGATTTAACTTTATTGCATTTCCGTAATACCACAGAAGCAGGTGCATCTGGCGGTTTACGCGATAAAGGGTTATACGGAAAATTACGTCCAGGAATCTGTTATGCGATTTTAGATACGATTAACTCCCATCGCCAACGTGCTTTAGTCGGTGTGCGATTGCAACAAATTGCAGGGCGTGATCGTAAAGTTGATATTAAGGCGATTTCGATTCAGGGCGTACCATTATCCATTTCACCAACAGAAATTTTTACCGATAAAATTTCAGAAACCCAAGCTAAAGTGATTGGTTTACCTGAAGTGAAAGAGAAAATTGAAGCATTAGGAGGAAGTTTCAAACAGTATCACTCTGTTGCTGATTATCATAGCTTTATGTTCGATATGGGGATTATTCCAAAACGCCTGCGTTCATCTTCCGATCGTAATAAATTCTACAAATTAATTGAAGCATCTCTGTATGGTGGAATTTCGTCAGCGATTACCCGTTCTTTACGCGATTACTTATTGCCAGAAAATGTTGGTGTGAAAAAAGCGTTCCAAGATATGGAAGTGGCATTGCGTGAAAATCGAATGACATTAGAAGCGATTAAAGTCACTCAGGCAGATCGAGATTTATTTAAGCACTTAATCACCCAATCGACCGATTATGTGGCTGCGGACTATATGCGCCATTCTAATGAAAGACGCCATAATATTGCGCTATTATTGGGACAACGTAACGAACTGTTTCAAACCAAGCAGCAGCTCAATTTAGCGCAACATAATATTGTTGATTTCAGCCGTGAAGTCAGTCAATTACAAGAGGCTGAGAAAACCTTAGAAATTGATTACCAAGGGGCAAATGATCATTACAATTTAGTGGTGAATGCGCAACATCATCAAGAAAAAATTGAACGCTATCAAGAAGATGTTGCTGAATTAAGTGAAAAAATTGAAGAGCAACAAGGCATTGTCGAAGAAGCACAAATCACCTTAGCAGAACAACAAGAAAGCATTGAGATGATTGAGGGTGAAATTGAAGCAATTCGTGATCAATTAACTGATTATCAGCAAGCGTTAAATGCACAACAAACACGTAGTGTGCAATATCAACAAGCTATTCAAACATTAGAAAAAGCGAAAAATTTAACAGGCATTGCTAGCTTAACGCCAGACACCGCAGAACAATATCAAGCGGAATTTAGCGAACAAGCAGATGCCTTGACCGAACGAGTTTTAGAATTAGAACAAAAATTGTCAGTAGTAGATATTGCGAAAACTCAGTTTGATAAAGCGTACCAATTAGTTTGTAAAATTCAGGGGGAAGTTGCGAGAGCAGAGGCTTGGCAATATGCGAAGCAGATTTTGCGTGATTATCCTGCACAAAAATTACAGCAACAACAAGCGAATGACCTCAAAGCAAAATTGGTTGAGTTGCAACAAAAAGCTGACCAACAACAACGCGTGCAGCAGCAATTAGCTACTTTTAACCAACAAGCAGGGCAGTCTCTACAAAGTGCCGATGAGTTAGAAAGCTATGCGTTACAGCAAGAGGATCGCAGCGAAGCGTTAGATGAACGTTTAAATAGTATTATTGAAGAACGATCAGCATTACGCCAACAACGTGATCACTACCAAGCGGTGTATCAACAAAATACGCAAAAAGCACCATTATGGCTCACTGCACAAGCCGCATTAGAACGAATTCAAGAGCAAGTGAATCAACAATTCCACAGTTCGCAAAATGTTATGGATTTTATGCAAAATCAATTAACTAAAGAACGGGAATTGATCATTCAACGTGACCAGCTTGAGGCAAAAAAACAAGATCTTGAACAACAAATTTTACGTTTAACACAACCAGATGGTTCAGAAGATCCTCGCCTTAATCAATTAGCGGAAAAATTTGGGGGCGTATTATTATCTGAATTATATGATGATGTAGATATTACCGATGCACCTTATTTCTCAGCCTTATATGGTCCAGCTCGTCATGCGATTGTGGTACGAGATTTAGAAGCAGTTAAACCGTTATTACAAGAATTACAAGATTGCCCAGATGATCTCTATCTTATTGAGGGTGATCCAAATTCATTTGATGATAGTGTGTTATCAGCGCAAGAGTTAGATTGTGGGGTAGTGGTACAAGTATCACAACGTGAATTACGTTATTCTACTTTCCCTGAGATCCCTCTGTTTGGACGTGCGGCACGTGAAAAACATTTAGAAACCTTGCGTGAACAACGTGATGAAATTGCAGAGCAGTTTGCCCAAGTATCATTTGATGTGCAAAAATGCCAACGCCTACATCAACAACTTAGCCAATTTGTTGGTTCACATTTAGCATTAGCGTTTGAAGTTGATCCTGAAGAATTAATGCGTGAAGCTCAACAACAACGTAATGAGGTAGAGCGTGAGTTAGCTAAATTAACCGATCAAGAGCAACAATTACGTAGCCAATTAACGGATATTCGTCAGCAATTACAACAATTAAATAAACTCTTACCAAATCTTGCCTTATTGACTGAAGACAGTCTTGTTGAACAGATTGAAGAGTATCAAATGCAATTAGCTGAAGCAGAAGAAAGCGTGTTCTATGTGCGTCAAAATGGGGCATTGATTGAACAATTAGAACCAATTGCTAGTGCGTTACAAAGTGATCCTGAGCAACATGAAAGCTTACAAGCTGAATATCAACGTGCAGTAGAATTGCAAAAACAAGTTCAACAACGCTTATTTGCTGTTACCGATGTAGTAAGCCGTTTGGCACATTTCAGTTATCAAGAAAGTGCAGAATTAGAAACCTCAGAATTAAGTATTAGATTGCGTGAACGTTTAGAGCAAATGCAGCAACAGCGTGAACAAAAACGTCAAGCACTCAATCAAGCACAAACTCAGTTACAGCAGTATCAACAAGTTTTAACTGGGCTAACAACCTCTAAGGAAATTAAGCAGCAAACATTGCAAGAATTACTTGATGAAGTCGCTCAATTAGGTGTGCGTGTGGATGCTGATGCAGAAATGCGAGCGAAAAATCGCCGTGATGAACTGTATCAACAGCTTTCGGTAAATCGCCAACGCTGTAACTATTTAGAAAAACAATTAGCGGTTTTAGAAAATGAAACGGATGGCTTAACTAAAAACTTACGTAAATTAGAACGAGATTATAAAGCGCAACGTGAAGTTGTCGTAGCAGCAAAAGTAAGTTGGTGTGCAGTACAACGCTTATCTCGTCATAGTGATGTAGAGAAACGTTTGCACCGCCGTGAGTTAGCTTATCTTTCCGCGGAAGAGTTGCGTTCTATGTCGGATAAAGCGTTAGGGGCATTGCGTAATGCCGTAGCAGATAATGAATATTTACGTGATGCGTTGCGATTATCTGAAAATTCAGCGAAGCCAGAATATAAAGTGAAATTCTTTATTGCGGTATATCAACATTTACGTGAACGGATTCGTCAAGACATCTTAAAAACAGATGATCCGATTGATGCGATTGAGCAAATGGAAGTTGAACTATCTCGCTTAACTGAAGAATTAACCAGTCGTGAACAAAAATTAGCAATTAGTGCGGATAGCGTGGCTAATATTATGCGTAAGACGATTCAACGTGAACAAAACCGTATTCGCTTGTTGAACCAAGGGTTACAAAATATTGCCTTTGGTCAGGTGAAAAGCGTACGGTTGGTCGTGAATATTCGTGATACTCATGCAATGCTATTAGATGCGTTATCAGGTAAACAAGCGGAATATGAAGATCTGTTTAATAACAATAAATTGACCTTCTCAGAAGCGTTAACGAAGTTATATCAACGCCTTAATCCACACATTGATATGGGACAACGTAGTCCACAGACAATCGGTGAGGAACTTCTTGATTATCGTCATTATCTTGATCTTGAAGTGGAAGTGTTCCGTGGCGCAGACGGTTGGTTGCGCGCGGAAAGTGGGGCATTATCAACAGGTGAAGCGATTGGTACAGGGATGTCAATTTTGTTAATGGTAGTACAAAGTTGGGAAGAAGAATCTCGCCGTTTACGTGGTAAGGATATTGTGCCTTGTCGTTTATTATTCTTAGATGAAGCTGCTCGTTTAGATGCGAAGTCGATTTCAACACTATTTGAACTTTGTGAACGTTTAGATATGCAGTTATTGATTGCCGCACCAGAAAACATCAGTCCAGAAAAAGGAACAACCTATAAGTTGGTACGTAAAATCGCACATAACCAAGAGTTTGTGCATGTAGTTGGTCTAAAAGGTTTTGGCACAACACATTAAATAAGTAAAGAAAATGCGGCGAAAGCCGCATTTTTTATCACTAATTACTTCACAAACTTTTCCAACTTCGGCTTAAAGTAATTCTCGCCTTTTTTAATTTTGCCGTTTTCGTCAAAGATAGCCTTGCCGTTCTCGAATTTTGACCAATTTGAATCATTAACTTCAGCAAAGGCAGAATAGAAATCAAAACCAGCCATATAAGCAACCCCTGTGGCAGTAACCACTTGATCGGCTAAAGAATCTAACACCTCGACTTTATGTTCATGGGTTAATTCAGTTAGGCGTTCTGTTTGCTTATTTTGCTTATAGCTATTAGCGAGAATTTCAAGATTATGTGCCATTTCAGCATGACCTAACGCATCTAACATTTCGACAACTTCTTCAAAATGACAACCAATTTGAACAGAAAGATCTTTTAATTCTGGATTCGGTTTTGCCTCTTTAAACCAATCTAAAGTACGTTGTAATTCATTTTTCTGACTCATTTTTTCTCCTTCTTCAATGAATATTTAATCAAATTGAGTAACCCAATGTTTATCACGATAAGCGGCAAAGCACATTTGGATCTGCTGTTGGTTATTTTTCTCTGTGGCAAGATTAGGTAAGTTATCTTCAGCAAAATAAGCGGATTCTGTTGTTTCAATATTTTGTTGAAATTGTCCTTTAAGCACAGTGCAGAGAACAAAGATTTTACAAACACCATAAGCATATAAAGGTTGATTATGTTTAGCACGATCTTGAACTGCGATAATTTTATCAGCAGTTACGTCTAGACCCGCTTCCTCTTTCACCTCTTTAATAGTGTTTTCTTTGATCGACATATTGACATCAACCCAACCGCCGGGCAAAGACCAATTTCCATCGTTTTCTCGCACCAATAGAATTTTATCGTCTTGAAAAATGGCTGCTCGGGTATCTAATTTTGGTGTTTGATAACCGATTTCATTACAAAAAAGATCCATTACTTTAGTAAAAGGGATATCTGCTTGATAAGCAATGATTTCGGCAGAAATCTCTCGAATTCTTTGATATCTTTCGAGATCATAATTATCTTTACCATAAGCTAAACCTGCTTGAGCAAGGCTTTGTAGCTCTATTGCCCAACTTAACCATTTTTCTGATGTATTCATTACTCATCTCCTATTTTAGAGAGAATTAACGTTAATCTTGCCTAGAGTTATCTAACGATAGCTGATACGTTCTTGTTCTGATAAATAAATTTGACTTTGTGCTGGTTGTGTTTCCGCAATCACTTTACCATTACGAATTGAGTAACGGGTTGGAACTTGACGGCGTACCGCATCGAATCCATTTTCTGCTGGCAGAATAATTAAATTCGCTGCTTTACCCTCTTCAATTCCGTAATCTCGGATACCTAACGTTTTTGCACTATTTTCAGTCACTAATTATCTTTTAATTGTATGATGTGTGTTTGTATTGCGCTGGCTATTATAGAGGTAACTGGATCAGAATGAAATTGGTCAAGATCAGTAAATAAGAAAATTGAAAACTGTATGCCAGATAGTTATTATCGAAAAGCAGTGGGATGACTAAGAGGAAAACGGAATGGAACAACAACAGGACGACATCATTATTCGTGTTGCAACTTTGGATGATGCAGCAGAGATTTTAAATATTTATGCACCTTATGTAGAAAAAACTGCAATTACTTTTGAATATGAAGTGCCAAGTTTAGAAGAGTTCAAAGCGCGTATGCGTAAAACTTTAGCTAAATACCCGTATATTGTTTTAGAACAAGGTGGTGAGATTTTAGGATATGCCTATACCAGCGCTTTTGTTGGTAGAGCAGCGTATGATTGGGCGGTGGAAACGACAATTTATTTAAAAGAAAATCAAACTAAATCAGGCTTAGGAAAACGGCTTTATACCGCACTTGAACAAATTTCTAAAGCGCAGAATATTTATAATTTAAATGCTTGTATTGGTTATCCAGAACAAGATAATGAATATCTGACACGGAATAGTGCTAACTTTCATCAACATTTAGGTTATCGTTTAGTCGGGGAATTTCGTAAATGCGGCTATAAATTTGGCCGTTGGTACAATATGGTATGGATGGAGAAGTTTTTAGCTGAACACCCAGCTCGCCCTGAACCGGTTATTTGGTTTCCAAATTTAGATGCAGCAACATTGCATTTATTAGGTATAGAGAAGAAGTAATTACTTTTTTCTTTTATATAAAACAGTTCTATGACTGAAAAAAGGAGATTTGTTATGAAGCAATTTCATAAATTAAGTGTTATAGCAGTGTCGTTATTTGCTGCGGTTCAAGCTTATTCTGCAACTCAAAGTGTTGAAGTGTTACAACCTCAGGTTGAGTATCAACAGCTTGTAAATCAACGACAAGTAATTGATGATCTTTTGGCTCAAGCAGTTGAAATTCAAAAATCACCTGCGAGAGTTTCCGATGCAGGATTTACCGCTAAATTACCAAGCAATATGGAACGTATTGCTGATATTTTATTAACAGCACATAAATTAGAACCTTATCGTATTGATTTTGTTTTAGGTGCAGCCAATGCCTATATTTATAATGGGAACGTGGATCGTGCGATTGAGTTATATAAACAAGCGCTGGAAGTAGCACCTGATGATGTAAAAAACAATATGTATTTAGCAAGTTGGTATCGTTATAAAGGTGATGATAAGGAAAGTGGTAACTATTTAAAACATCTGGAAAAAATTGCGCCAGAAAAAGCAGCAACTTTAAAACAAGTTTTCGCAACAATCGATAAAGTGACTAAGTTACCAATAGTAGATAAATCAGAAACAAAATTAACTGCTCAAGATGCAATTATTACATTAGGTTATGCACTAAATCCTGATGGTAGTATGAACGAGATCTTAATTCAGCGTTTACAGAAAACATTAGAGTTAGCAAAACAGAATCCAGAGGCATTAATTATTGTTACTGGCGGGGTACCAAAAAATAATCAAACTGAAGCTAATTTAATGAAAAAATGGCTAATTGAACAAGGGATTGATGCAAAAAAAATTTTTGCTGATAACTATGCACGTTCTACGGTAGAAAATGCTCTTTATTCTCGTTATGCATTAGCACATCATAAAATTAAACATGCAATTTTAATTAGTTCTGGTAGCCATGTTCGCCGTGGTCAAACTTTATTTGAGTTAGCCACTCGTGATTCTGGACCACAAGGTATTACATTTGAAGCTGTGGCAGCCTTAGATAAACCATTAGCGGAGTTACAAAAGGTAAGTGCAAAAGATTTACTTGGGATTTATCGGGATAGTCTGATTGTGGTTGGATTGCCAATGTTTAATAGTGGTGTATTAAGGGATTGAATGACAATATCTATTTAATATTTTTGTTCTAATTAGCATTTAGGTTTCGCCCTAAAGGGCGACTTCATTTTATTCGCAAGCAAGCTTGCTCACCCTAACGGGCCGTTGCAAGCAACGTTCAAAAAGCTAACGCTTTTTGTCATTACTTGTGTAAAGAAAACGAAGCAAAAGACAACGCAAAGCGTTGAATGTTGCTGAAAGCAACAGCCCGAAGGGTGAGCGAAGCGAATAAACCACCCTCACACACTTGCTGATCCTCATTCCAATCAGATTTTCCGGGCGGCAAAAAACAGAGATTTTTCTCACTGCGTTCGAAAAATGATCACTTTTTTTGCCTGAAAATCTGATTTACATTCGGGCAAGTGTGAGAGGGAACCCGTGAGACATTTATTAAGATTTGTGATTAATTTTAAGTGTGCTAACAGTCTTTTATTTATTAGGAAAAACGATGCAAACTTTACAACCAGCATTACTTCTTATTGATATTCAACAAGGCTTTGATATTCCTGGCTATTGGGGTGAAGAAAGAAATAATCCAAAAGCAGAAGAAAATGCGGCATTACTTTTGCAGCATTGGCGTAATCAAGGTTATCCAGTTTTTCATATTCAACATTGTTCACAGAATCCTCAATCTTGTCTATTCGCTACCCATCAGGGACATCAGTTCAAGCCTTTAGTCGCACCAACAACAGGTGAAATTGTGGTTCAGAAAAAAGTGAATAGTGCCTTTATTGATACGGATTTAAAACGACTATTAGATGAAAAACAGATTCAACAACTTGTGATTGTTGGTTTAACTACGGATCATTGTGTTTCTACGACAACTAGAATGGCAGGAAATTATGGCTATACAGTTTTTTTAGCCGCTGATGCCACAGCGACATTTAGTCGGAAAGGATTAAACGGAGAACTCTTTTCGGCACAACTAATACATGATACAGCTTTAGCCAGTTTACAAGAGGAATTTGCGACTGTATTAACCACAGCGGAAATAATGAAACTATTCAGTTAAAGCAAAAAATTGTACTGCGTATTACAGCAAATCTTATTAAGAAATTAATGAGTTGTTACAAAAAACGACAAAAAATAAAAAATATTGTGGAGGAGATCATATCTTCACTATCTTGTGATAGGTTTTCTACTAAAAAAAGAGTATAAATAGAGTATTCGTTAAGTAGGAAAGAGATGTTCCGCAAACGATTGGCAAGGCTCTCCTACTTGTGGTTAACGAGATTGTTGTACTTATTGTGGAGAATCTCATGGATTCGATAGTGAACTCCCCTCAGCATGGACAGTTGTCCGAAAGATCTCAATTAGAGAGACAAGCAGAAGCACTAGGTATTGCCCCTTTTTATTACAGTTTAGAGGGGGAAAAAATTCAGGTTGATGATGTTGTATTACAAACATTAATCAACTGGCTTAGCCTTAATCCTCAAACTTCAACGTCACTTTTCAATAATGTTTTTGTGTTACAAGCAGAAAATGTTTCTCGGTTAACATGGCAACAGCTAAATTTCCAAGCAGATGAATATCCACAACAACTTCTCAATGAACAACAACAAATTATTGAAAATAGTTGGCGTATTGAAACAGAGCAGTATCTAGAATTTATGCCATTACCGATGGGCTATTATCAATTAATTACCAATTATGCTAAATATCGGTTATTGGTCTCACCAGCTAAAACTTATCAAGCACCTTGCTTGAGTGGTGAACAAAAAGTTAGTGGCTTAAATTTGCAATTATATAGTTTACGTTCACAACGGAATTGGGGGATTGGTGATCTTGGTGATTTACAACAAATTGCCGCAGAGTATGCCCGAGATGGAATTGATTTTATTGGAATCAATCCGTTACATTCATTATTTCCAGCCCATCCAGAGTGGGCAAGTCCGTATAGCCCATCATCACGTCGTTGGTTAAATCCAATCTATTTAGCCGTAGATTTATTGCCGGAAATGGAAGATCCCACAGCATTGGCATGGCGACAATCACCAGAAGTAGAAAAGTTATTGCAGCAAGTGCGGGATACTGGTTGGGTGGATTATTCACAAGTCTGGCAATTAAAGCTTGATGGTTTACGTATGGCTTATCAAGTATTTAAGAAAGCAGGACGATTAGCCTATCGACGTAAAGCCTTTGCTAAATTTGTTGCTGAACAAGGTGAACCACTATATTTACATGGATTATTTGAAGTATTAGATCGCACTTTTGCTCATGATAACGAAGATGAAGAAGATTTAGCTGGTTGGTTAGCATGGGAACTTGAGTATCAAAATCCTAATAGTGAAGCTGTTCAGCAATTTGCTAAACAACATAGCAAACAAATTGAGTTTTATATGTGGCTGCAATGGTTGATGCGAGATCAATTAGAGGCGGTACAACATATTTGTGCACAAGTTGGCGTGAAATTAGGGCTTTATGGTGATTTAGCTGTTGGTGTGGCACGAGGTGGTTCAGATACGTGGTGTCATCGAGCAGTATTTTGTATGAAAGCCTCTGTGGGAGCTCCTCCTGATGAATTGGGACCGGCTGGGCAAAATTGGCAGCTTCCACCGCTACATCCACAATATTTACGTGCAGAAGGGTATGAAACATTAATCAAATTGTGGCGTGCTAATATGCAAAATTATGGTGTATTGCGGATTGACCACGTGATGGCGTTATATCGTTTATGGTGGATTACGCAAGGTGCTAATGCAGCACAAGGTGCTTATGTTTATTATCCGATTGCAGAATTAATTGCGATTTTAGCGATTGAAAGTCAACGTTCTCAATGCGTAATTATTGGTGAGGATTTAGGCATTGTTCCGCCAGAAGTGAGAGAGTGGTTAGATCGTTATGGTATCTATTCTTATGCAGTCATGTATTTCAATAAGACCTATGATGGTTATTTATTACCGGAACATTATAAAAAGAATGCGATTGCGGTAGTGAGCACCCATGATGTTGCGCCATTACAAGGATTTTGGAAAGCAACTGATTTAGCAACAATGTATCAGTTAGGGGTGTTACAAGAGGCTCAATACCAACGTGCTTTACAACAACGTACAGACGACAAATTGCGTTTTGTACAAACATTAAAACAAGCGAAATTATTAGCGTCGTTACCACAAGATTTACAGCTTACAGAGGAATTAATCATTGCAATTCATCAATTAGGAGCAGTAAGTCGTAGTCAGTTATTTGCCATTCAACCAGAAAATTTATTAGGTATTGAATCTTCATTTAATATTCCGGGGATTGCCAGAGCTTATCCAAATTGGCGTTATCGCTTACCTGTTTCATTACTTGATCACGACGTGTGTCAGAAACTGCATCAATCTTATCGACAAATTATTTCAGCCCGTCAAAACCTTGATGTCAATGCAATCGCAGAGTGTTATCAAGACTATCTTAAACTTATTCTATTAGGGGAAAATATGATTACCGTCGATTATAAACAAATCGATCAGTTATTTAATGCCGTACATGGCGATCCGTTCTCTTTCTTAGGTGCACATTTAACAGAGCAAGGACTTGTTATTCGTGCTTTATTACCAAATGCAAAACAGGTTGCTATTTATAATCGGCAAAAGAATCACTGTTTAGCAGAAATGCAGTTAGTTGATGAACGTGGATTTTTTATTGCTTTATTACCTCGTGCTACAGCAGATTTACATTACTTGTTCAAAATTGATTATGAAAATAGTCCAGAAGCAATTTATCAAGAAGATCCTTATCGATTCCCATCTTGTTTATTTGAGTTAGATAATTGGCTATTGAAAGAGGGAACACATCAACGTCCTTATGAAGCATTGGGGGCACATTTAACTGAGAATAGCTATGTCCCAGGAGTAAATTTTAGTGTTTGGGCACCAAATGCACGCCGGATTTCTGTGGTTGGTGATTTCAACCAATGGGATGGACGTCGTCATGTGATGCGTTTCCATCGTGAAAGTGGCATTTGGGAAATTTTTATCCCACATATTAATGAGGGAAGTTTATATAAATTTGAAATTCTCGATGCAAATGGGGTAGTACGTTTGAAATCTGATCCCTATGCCTTTGGTACACAACTTCGCCCAGAAACTGCTTCTGTTGTCACAAAATTGCCACCAAAACAACAGTATAATCCAGAACGTGCGAAAGCAAATGCGGTAGATGCGCCAATTAGCATTTATGAAGTGCATTTAGGATCATGGCGTCGTAATTTAGCTAACAATTACTGGTTGAGCTATGAAGAAGTGGCAGATGAATTAATTAGTTATGTAAAAGAGATGGGATTCACCCATATTGAATTATTGCCATTATCGGAGTTCCCATTTGATGGTTCTTGGGGATATCAACCGTTAGGACTGTATGCACCAACTCGTCGTTTTGGTGATGCAAAAGGATTATGTTATTTCCTCGAAAAAGCGCATCAAGTGGGTATTTATGTATTGTTAGATTGGGTAGTAGGGCATTTCCCAACAGATGAATATGGATTGAGTAAATTTGATGGTACGGCATTGTATGAACACGCTGATCCTCGAGAAGGTTATCATCAAGATTGGAACACTTTAATTTATAACTTTGGACGGAATGAAGTACGTAATTATTTAACAGGTAATGCCTTATATTGGGTAGAACGCTACGGATTTGATGGTTTACGTGTCGATGCAGTGGCTTCAATGATTTATCGTGATTATAGCCGTTCAGATGGCGAATGGATTCCGAATCAATATGGTGGTCGAGAAAATTTAGAGGCAATTAATTTCTTACAACGTACTAACGCGTTACTACAAAATGAACAACGCGGAGTGTTATCAGTCGCAGAAGAAAGCACTTCTTTCGCTGGTGTTAGTCATGCAACAGAACAAGGCGGATTAGGATTCCAATTTAAATGGAATATGGGGTGGATGAATGACACGTTACGTTATATGAAACTCGATCCGATTTATCGTAAGTATCATCACAACTTACTTACCTTTGGCATGATGTACCAATATAGTGAGAATTTTGTTTTACCGTTATCACATGATGAAGTTGTGCATGGAAAAGGTTCATTACTAACCAAAATGCCAGGAGATTGCTGGCAAAAATTTGCAAATTTAAGAGCTTATTACGGTTATATGTGGGGCTTCCCGGGTAAAAAATTATTGTTTATGGGAAATGAATTTGCTCAAGGCAGAGAATGGAATTACCAAGAAAGTTTGGATTGGTTCTTATTAAATGAAGAACATGGCGGTTGGCATAATGGTGTACAAAGTTGGGTGAGGGATTTAAACCATATTTATCAACGTTATCCTGCATTATGGCAACAAGATCAGCATCCAAATGGGTTTGAATGGTTAGTGGTGGATGATGCTGATCAATCTGTTTTGGTATTTGCTCGTTATGCGAAGAGTGGTGAAACCATTGTTGTGGTATGTAACTTTACTCCAGAGGTTCGTCATAATTATCGTTTTGGTGTGAATAAGGCAGGATTTTATCGTGAGATTTTAAACTCAGATGATCCAAGCTATAAAGGTAGTGGTGTGCATAATTCAGGGGGTATTTGGAGTGAAAAAATTGCGAGCCATAACAAGAAACATTCTTTAAGTGTGCAAGTTCCACCACTTGGTGCAGTTTATTTTGTACTAGAAAATGAAATTCCTGATGAAGAGGACGATCTTGCCAGGAGTGAACCAGAAGTAGAAGCAAAAACAGTAAAAAAAGCAACCAAAAAAACAACAGCTGCAAGTGTGAAAAAGGTAAGTAAATCGCCAAAAGCGAAGACAACAACAGCAACTGCTAAAAAACGGACAACAACGAAAAAAGCGACCAAACAAGAATAGGATGTTTAGATGACGCCAACACGGGAAATATTTATTGGTTACGAATATCCGATGGGATATTGCATTACGGAATATCAAGGACATAAAGGTGTTAATTTTGTTCTTGCTGCACCTCATGCAACGGATGTTTGGCTCTGTTTATTTGATGAAGCTGGTCAAGAACAGCGTTATGCCATGTATCGTCATCATGATTGTTTTACTCTGTTCGTCACCGGAGTTGGTATTGGACAAAAATATGGTTTTCGGGTTGATGGTGGTAAAGAACAACCTAATTGTTACAACGTGACGAAATTATTAATTGATCCTTATTGTCGTTTAGTAGTGGATCTACCCAATTTAAGCAGTGAACAGCAAGTTGCTCCGTTTTTATGGCATAACTTGCAAGATAATGGGTATTTAGCACCAAAAAGTGTGATTGTAGATGCTACATTTGATTGGGAAGGGGATAAGCCGTTACGTACACCTTGGTCGAAAACTATTCTCTATGAGCTTCATATAAAAGGATTTTCGCAATTAAACTCTCAAATTCCAGAAAAAGTAAGAGGGACATTTGCTGGATTGGCAGAAGAGGTAAATGTAGCTTATTTGCAAAGTTTAGGCGTAACAGCAGTGGAGTTATTGCCAATAACGTTGCATTTAGATGAACCTCGCTTACAACAAATGGGGAAAAAGAATTATTGGGGCTACAATGTTTTAGCACATTGTGCACCAGATCAAAGATTTTCCACCTCAAAAGAGGTATTATTAGAATTGAAATCTTTGGTAAAACGGTTACATCGTGCCGGTATTGAAGTGATTTTAGATGTTGTATTTAACCATACTGCGGAAAATGATTTATCTGGGCCAACGCTTTGCCAAAGAGGGATTGATAACCAACTCTATTATTGGCATGACCAACATCAACGTTATTTAAATTGGACAGGATGTGGTAACAGTTTAAATCTCTCTGAACCACGGGTATTACAATGGGTAATGGATTGTTTGCGTTATTGGGTGGAAGAGTTTCATATTGATGGCTTCCGTTTTGATCTAGCACCGTTATTGGGAAGGACACCAGAATTCAAGCAACATTCACCTCTTTTTGCAGCGATGGCACAAGATCCTGTTCTTGCGCCTTGCAAAATGATTGCAGAACCCTGGGATATTGGTGAAGGTGGTTATCAATTAAGTGGATTTCCTCACTTTTTTAGTGAGTGGAATGATCGTTTTCGCAGTGATATGCGCCAATTTTGGTTGAATGATAGCCAAGAATTGGGGGCCTTAGCGTTACGTTTTGCAGGTAGTGCTGATTTATTTCAGTTCAAAGGCAGATCAGCACGCAGCTCAATTAATTTTATCACTGCACACGATGGATTTAATTTACAGGATTTAGTGAGTTATAACCAAAAGCATAATCATAATAATGGTGAAAATAACCGTGATGGTGACAATCATAATTTTTCGTTTAATCACGGTGAAGAAGGCGAGACCAATGATCCTGAAATTAAGCGACAACGCTTGATAAGTAAAAAAGCATTGTTAGCAACACAATTATTGGCGTTAGGAACACCAATGTTATTGGCGGGTGATGAAATCGGTCACAGCCAACAAGGCAATAATAATTGCTATTGCCAAGATAATGAATTGACCTGGCTGAATTGGCAAGATGCTGATCATTCATTGCAACAGTATGTAGCAGGGCTTATTACCTTACGTAAAGAGATGGTGTCAGTTGGGATTTATGATGACTGGTGGAATATGGAAAATGCACAATGGTTTCGTGCAGATGGTCACCCAATGCAGACGCAAGACTGGCATCAAGGACGCAGTCTAATGTTGTTATTACAGGGAAAGTATCTTGTACTTTTTAATGCTAATCGTGCAGCGCAATCTTTCCAATTACCTGCGGGAAGATGGGTGAAACGGTTTGGCGAAGGGCTTGAACTACAACAATCAACGGCGATTGTTGCACAACTCGGTATCGTAATCTTAACGCAGTCACTGCCTTAACAATATATAACATCACAGGAGAATATTATGAGCGCAGCAACCACAACTAAATCTATTCCAACTCGGGAAAGTATCGCCAATGATACGTTGGTACTTATCTTAGCAGGTGGTAGAGGTTCTCGTTTACATGAGATGACGGATCGTCGTGCTAAACCAGCAGTCTATTTTGGTGGTGCACATCGTATTATCGATTTTGCTTTATCAAACTGTTTAAATTCAGGATTATTAAAAATTGGGGTGATTACCCAATATGAAGCCCATTCATTATTACGTCATTTACAACATGGATGGTCTTTCTTGCCACGTGAACGTGGTCATTTTGTGGATATGCTCCCAGCGCGCCAACAATTAAATGATTCTACTTGGTATCGTGGTACTGCGGATGCGGTATGGCAAAACGTACCAATTATGAAAGAGCATTACCGTCCTAAATATGTATTGATTCTTGCTGGTGACCATATTTATAAAATGGACTATATGCGTATGATCGAAGATCATATTGAATTTGGTGGTAAAGCTACTGTGGGTTGTATTGAAGTACCAAAAGAAGATGCGAAAGCCTTTGGTGTTATGGCAGTGAACGATAAACTCAAAGTGGAAGCATTTGTTGAAAAACCAGCCGATCCACCAACAATGCCAGACAAACCAAATTCATCTTTAGCATCAATGGGAATTTATGTATTTGATGCAGATTATCTGTATGAAATTCTAGAAAGAGAAGCAAGCTACGAAAATACTTCTCACGATTTTGGTAAAGATATTATTCCTGCGATGGTAGAGGAAGGATTACTCTATGCCCACCCATTTGAACGTTCAAGTAAAGGTAGAAATACACAAGGACTTATCTACTGGCGTGATGTGGGAACCTTAGAAAGCTATTGGTCAGCGAATATTGACCTTGTCAGTGAAAAACCGCAATTAAATATGTTTGATAAAAATTGGCCAATCCGTACTGTGCCAAAACAAACATTACCAACAAAATTCTTCTATAAACATCCACATAAACAAACTATTGATAACTCATTAATTGGTGGTAGTGGCGTGATCATTGATGCGGAAATTAGTAATTCTGTACTCTTTGATCATGTACGTGTAGAAGAGGGATCAAAAATAGAATATGCGGTAATTCTACCTCAAGTGAAAATTGGTAAAAACTGTGTATTACGCCGTTGTATTATTGATCGTAATTGCCGTATTCCAGATGGTATGCAAATCGGAGTGGATTTAGACGTTGATCGTCAACGTTTCAGAATTAGTAGCCAAGGTAATATTGTATTAGTTACTGAACCAATGTTAGAAAAATTATTGGCAAAACAACAAGTAGAAGAAGCATCGGCAGCGGAATAGTTGCTCTTTTTCTACCATAATTATCATCAATAATATCCACTTTTTCGAGAGGATTAAACACGGAAAAGTGGATATTTCATCACAAAAAAATTTAAGGATCTTAATTAATAATGAAAGTACTTCATATCTGTTCGGAACTTTATCCACTTATTAAGACAGGCGGACTGGCAGATGTTATGGGGGCACTACCTTTTGCCCAAAAAGCAGAAGGAATGGATGTTCGCGTCGTGCTGCCTATGTATCCCGCAGTTGCTGAAAAATTGCAACATGAACATTCACTGCATCTTTTTACGTTTGCTGGTCATATCGAAATTCGTCATGCTGAATATCAAGGTATTGGCATTTACTTGATTAATGCACCTCATTTATTCAATCGTAACGGCAATCCTTACCATAACGAATATTATCAAGATTATGCAGATAACTATTTACGTTTTGCGATTCTTGGCTGGACAGGCGCAGCATTAGCTGCGGGCGCTGATACTTGGTGGGGCGCAGCTGATGTCTTGCATATGCATGATTGGCAAGCTGGTTTGGCTGGTGCTTATGCTGTTGCTTGGAATCTGCCTGTCAAAAAAATCTTTACTATTCATAATTTAGCGTACGCAGGTTGCTTTGATGCGCGTCATATGGCGGAATTGCAGTTACCACATCATTTTTTCCACGTTGACGGCTTAGAGTTTTATGGTCAAATTTCTTATCTGAAAGCAGGGCTTTATTATGCAGATGAAATTACCGCTGTAAGCCCAACTTATGCCCGAGAAATTACCGATCCAAGTATGGCTTATGGATTTGATGGCTTACTCCAAACACGTGCAGCGCAACAACGTTTACACGGTATTTTAAATGGTGTTGATGATCAAGTTTGGAATCCGGCCACAGATACCAATATCGCCAAAACTTATAAAGTAGGTAAGATGCAAGGAAAGAAAAAAGATAAAGAGGATTTACAAGCAGAATTTGGCTTAGCACAGAATCCGGATGCACCACTATTAGTGATGGTTACTCGATTAGTGGAACAAAAAGGGGCGGATTTAGTCGTTGCCGCAGCAGAAGCTATGGTCAGAAAAGGAATTCAATTAGCAGTATTAGGATCAGGCGCTCCACATCTTGAAGAGAGCTTACGTTATCTTGCAGCAACTTATCCGCAACAAATTGGTGTGAAAATTGCCTATAACGAAGCGTTATCACACCGTATGGTAGCAGGTGGTGATGTGATTTTAGTCCCTAGTCGTTTTGAACCTTGTGGTTTGACGCAATTATATGGTTTGAAATATGGAACTTTACCATTAGTGCGTTCAACTGGCGGTTTGGCAGATACTGTGGTTGATACTACGCCAGAAACCCAAAAAGAGAAAACGGCAACTGGTTTTGTCTTTTTACATGCAGATGTCAATGGCTTCTTGTATGCCGTAGATAAGATGTTAGAAGTTTGGGCAAAACCGCGTCAATGGAGCCTAATTAGATCGACAGCAATGCAACAAGATTTTAGTTGGCAAAAAGCTGCAAAAAGTTATCTTGCCTTATATAGCAAATAATTTAACCATTATTGTGCATAATAGTGTGTATAAGTGATTTTATACACACTATTTATTTTTTATAATTTTGTCAGGATTATGAAAATAGTGATTAAGATCAGTGTTTTATAACTGGAGAAAAACTTCTAATTAATTTTTAATAATGAATATTTATACAATTTTCGTTTAAATAGCATTCATTTTTCATTGAAAAAATCAACAAAATAACATAGGATACCCGCCGCAAAATTTGCTATTTTCCTATTGGAGATCAAAAATGCCATCAAATAAAATTAAATTTACCTATAATGCACCTGCCAGAGATGTTGAATCCCTCAAAGCAACTATCGTTTCAAAATTGATTTACAATCTATGCTGCGAACCTTCAGAAGCAAAATTAACTAATTGGTTAAATGCAGCGCTTTATACAGTACGTGATTTAAGTGCACAATCTCGTTTACATACTCGCCGTGCGATCAAACATGAAAAATCACGTCGTGTCTATTATTTGTCTATGGAATTCTTAATGGGGCGTGCTTTCAGCAACGCACTGATTGCAGAAAATGTCTATGAAGCAATGAAACAAGCCTTTACTGAATTAGGCTTAGATTTTGATGCAATCCTAAACCAAGAAGAAGATCCGGGTTTAGGAAATGGTGGTTTAGGCCGCTTAGCAGCTTGTTTCTTAGATAGTTTAGCGACCCTTCGTATTCCCGCAACTGGTTATGGTATTCGCTATGACTACGGTATGTTTAAACAAGAAATTGAAAACGGTCGTCAAGTCGAAAAACCAGATGGTTGGTTAGCACAAAATATTGCATGGGAATATAACCGTCCAAGTAAAAAAATTCCAATTCGTTTTGGTGGACAAATTTATTACGAAAACAATAAATGTATCTGGAAACCGTCTGATGAAGTGCTGGCATTAGGTTATGACCAATTAATCCCTGGTTATGACAATGACATTGCTAACACACTTCGTTTATGGTCAGCTCAATCTAGTGATGCCTTTAGTCTTAATGATTTTAACCGTGGTGACTATTTTGCCGCGATGGAGAAACAAAATTTCTCAGAAAACGTTTCTCGTGTTTTATATCCAGATGACTCAACAACCGCAGGCCGTGAATTACGTTTACGTCAAGAGTATTTCTTAACATCTGCGTCAGTACAAGATATTTTACGTCGTCATCTCGATATTTTTGATAATTTAGATAATTTAGCCGATAAAGTCGCAATCCACTTAAATGATACTCACCCAGTATTAGCCATTCCTGAATTAATGCGTCTATTAATTGATGAACATGGCTACGAATGGATTCAAGCGTGGGAAATGTGCTGTAAGATCTTCTCTTATACCAACCATACTTTGATGAGCGAAGCATTAGAAACTTGGCCAATCGAGATGTTAGGTACAATCTTACCTCGCCATTTACAAATTATCTTAGAAATTAATGAATACTTCTTAAATGATCTTCGTGCGAAAGGTTATGGTGAGGATGTGATTCGCCGTGTGTCTATTATTGATGAAGATAATGGACGCCGTGTGCGGATGGCTTGGTTAGCGGTGATCGGTTCATATAAGATCAATGGCGTGGCGAAAATCCACTCTGACTTAATGGTGAAATCAATTTTTGCTGATTTTGCTAAAATTTATCCAGATCGTTTTACCAATGTCACTAATGGGGTAACGCCTCGTCGTTGGTTGGCGATTGCGAATCCGGGATTATCATCATTAATTGATAGTCGTATTGGTAAGGCATGGCGTAAGGATCTTGAAGAGTTAAGCAAATTGAATCAATTTGCCGATGATCAAAGTTTCTTACAAGATTTCCAACGCGTGAAATTTGAAAATAAACAGCGTTTAGCTGATTACATTAAGAGCCATCTTGGGATTGAGGTTAATCCACATGCCTTATTTGACGTACAAGTGAAACGTATTCACGAATATAAACGTCAATTATTGAATGTATTACACATCATTTATCGTTATAACCAAATTTTACAAAATCCAGATGCAGATTGGACACCAAGAGTCTTTATTTTCGCCGGAAAAGCAGCAAGTGCTTATCATACAGCGAAGAAAATTATTAATTTAATCAATGATGTTGCTCAAGTTATCAATAATGATGGTCGAGTACGTGATTTAATTAAAGTGGTATTTATTCCTAACTATGGTGTAAGTTTGGCACAAATTATTATTCCGGCAGCGGATCTTTCTGAACAAATTTCATTAGCAGGAACTGAAGCATCAGGAACCAGTAATATGAAATTTGCATTAAACGGTGCACTGACAGTAGGAACATTAGATGGTGCTAATGTAGAAATCTTGAATATGGTAGGCCAAGAAAATGTATTCATTTTTGGTAATACTGTAGAACAAGTGGAAGCATTGCGAGCAAGAGGGTATTCACCGTTTGAATTCTTTGAAAAAGATCCACAATTACACGAAATTGTGCAGCAAATTACGACAGGACGTTTCTCGCCACAAGAACCAATGCGTTATCAAAATGAATTGAATCTGTTCAGCGATTATTATCAAGTGATGGCGGATTTCCGTTCTTATGTAGAAATCCAAAAACAAGTGGATCAACATTATCGCAATCCACAAGCGTGGGCGAAATCAGCATTAATTAATACGGCTAATATGGGTTATTTCTCTTCAGACCGCTCAATTATTGATTATGCGGAAAATATCTGGAAAGTAGGACCATTATTAAGTTATGACAAAGAAGTTTATGAAGCAGAGAACTGTGTCTTTGAAGATGAACTTCCAGAAAAAATTTAATTAATGTCATTTAAAAATCTATGAAAAAAGGCAGTCCCTATGGACTGCCTTCTTAATCTTCAAATATCTAATTTTGTTCAGCAAAAGTACGCTCATCAGCTTGTTTTAGAATACGGCTAGAAATTGTACCTGCTGTCATTGCACCATTTACATTTAATGCAGTGCGTCCCATATCAATTAAAGGTTCAATTGAGATTAATAAACCGACTAAGGTTAATGGTAATCCCATAGTCGAAAGTACAATAATCGCCGCAAATGTTGCACCACCACCAACACCAGCGATACCAAATGAAGAAATGGTAACGACTAACACTAAAGTGGCTAAGAAATTGATTGAAGTCGGGTCAATGCCCACTGTTGGCGCAACCATCACTGCTAACATCGCAGGATAAATCCCTGCACAACCATTTTGACCAATCGTAGCACCGAAGGAAGCGGAGAAATTAGCAATCGCACTTGATACGCCTAATTTATTGATTTGGGTTTCAATATTTAACGGAATTGTGGCTGCACTTGAACGAGAAGTGAAGGCAAATAATAGGGTAGGTGAGACTTTTTGATAATAACGAATCGGATTAACTTTAAACAAAGAAAGTAACAATCCATGAACGAAGAACATTAAAATAATCGCCAAGTAGGAAGCGACAACAAAACCAGCTAAGTTAATAATATCCGCTAAACTAGAGCTTGCGACAACTTTCGTCATTAAAGCAAGGACACCATAAGGTGTTAAACGAATCACAACTCGAACTAATGCCATAATTAATTTGTTTAATGTATCAACGCCTTGAGCAATGCGTTCTGATAAGGATTCATCTTTTTTACGAATTGTGAGAATTGCTACACCTAAGAAAGCAGAAAAAATCACGACACTAATAATTGAGGTTGGATTAGCCCCAGTTAATTCAGCAAATGGATTTTTTGGAATAAATGAAAGGATCATACTTGGAATAGTTAATCCATCAAGTTGCGCCGCACGACCGAGTACTTTTTCATTCGCAGCAAGTTCACGTGCTCCTGATGTTAATCCTTCAGCAGAAAGATGGAATAGGTTGGTCATGGCTATCCCAATGATCGCGGCAATCGCTGTGGTAACTAATAGAATAGAGAGTACACTAAAGCTAATTTTACCAAGGGAACTCGCATCATGCAGACGTGAAATAGCAGAAAGAATTGAAACAAAAACTAAAGGCATCACAATCATTTGTAGCAAACGCACATAACCATTACCAACAATATTGAGCCAATTAATAGTTTCAGCGAGTACTGGGGAATCAATTTTATAGATAAGTTGTAGTACGCCACCGAAGATTACTCCGATAACCAATCCGACTAATACAGTACGCGATAGATTATCAGAACGTTTGAAATAAATGCCTACCAGCCATAATAGGCCAATAAAGATAATTAGATTAATAATAGTACTTAACATGAAGAGTTACCCCATTGATATAAAAATTTTTAAGCATAGTGAATTGAAAATTCGCTGAGATTATAGCAACAGTTATTTAACACTTCATTATGACATTTCATTATAAGAGAGAAGATAGTGTTATTTGGGATGTGAGCAAAATGGAGTTGGTGAGAAATAAGCTAAATCTATTAGAAGATTTAGCTTAGACTGTTGACAAACCTAAAATTAATCACAAATCTTAATAAATGTGTAATGGGTTCCCTCTCACACTTGCCCGAATGCAAATAAGATTTTCCGGGCGGCAAAATCTTATTGGAATGAGGAGTAGCAAGTGTGCGAGGGTGTGTTTATTCGCTTCGCTCACCCTTCGGGCTGTTGCTTTCAGCAACATTCAACGCTTTGCATTGTCTTTTGCTTCGTTTTCTTTACACAAGTAAAGACAAAAAGCGATAGCTTTTTGAACGTTGCTTGCAACGGCTCGTTAGAGTGAGCAAGCTTGCTTGCGAATAAAATGAAGTCGCCCTTTAGGGCGAAACCTAAATGCTAGTTAGAACAAAATTATAATTCACCAAGAAGCCAATTGATGCAATCCTTAGCTCAAAAATTTTTATAAAAAAAGAGATTGATTTTATTGAGAAAATCTGTGCAAGCATTTTACCAAAATTAAAAAATTTTTGTGTTAGCAGACTAGTATCTAATAGCGATGAGCAGTATGCTAAGTAGGCTCAAATTACATTAAGCTGACTGTAATAAAGAAAGTGAGGATAGGATGAAATATACTAAATTGGGAAATACGGAGATTGAAGTATCTCGCATTTGTGTTGGTTGTATGTCTTATGGAAAACCATCAGAAGATTTTCATCTGTGGACATTAGATCAACAACAAACTACCGCGATGATTAAACAGGCTATTGAATGTGGCGTAAATTTTTTTGATACCGCAAATTGTTATTCACATGGTACCAGTGAAGAGTATTTAGGTACCGCATTAAAACAATTAGGTGTCGCCAGAGAAAAAGTCGTATTAGCCTCAAAAGTTTTTTTTAATGAAGGCGCACTTTCGCGGCAAGCAATTAACCGAGAAATTGATTTAACCTTGCAGCGGTTAGGCACAGATTATCTCGATCTTTATCAAATTCACCGTTTTGATTACAACACGCCTATTGAAGAAACAATGGAAGCTTTACATCAGCTTATTGTGGCAGGAAAAGTCAGAGCAATTGGGGCTTCTGCTATGTATGGCTATCAGTTCCATAATATGCAAATTGCAGCAGAGAAGAATGGCTGGACGCTGTTCTCAACCTTACAAAATCATTACAACTTACTTTATCGAGAAGATGAACGCGAGTTAATCCCCGTAGCAGAGCAATATGGTGTTTCTTTGATTCCTTATTCACCATTAGCGGGCGGGCATTTAACGCGTAAAACATGGGATAGTGATTCTCTGCGTAGTCAAACAGATAAAATGGCCAAAGCAAAATACGATCGTAATAAAGAAAACGATTTATTAATTGTGCAGCGTGTTGCGGAATTAGCTGAACGTTATGGCGTGTCTATGACAGAGATTGCCTTGTCTTGGCATTTTAAACGCGGTGTTACCGCACCGATTGTGGGTGCAACTAAAGTGTCGCATTTTATGGATGCCGTAAAGGCAGTAGATTTTGTATTAAGTAACGAAGATGTTGCTTATTTGGAAGAGCTTTATCTTCCGCATCCATTAACGAGTGTTATTCCAAGAAAACGTCATGAGTGAGATTGTGTTTCCTATTGTGTATCAAAATGCTGATTTTGTGGTGATTAATAAGCCACAAGGGATCAGTGTGCATAAAGATGACAATGCGATTGGTTTAACCACTTTAGTAGCCAAACAGCTCAATGTTGAACATGTTTGGCTCGTTCATCGTCTTGATAAAACAACATCTGGTTTGTTATTACTGGCGTTAAATAAAGAGGCGGCGGCAGAGTTATCAACGCTTTTTGCCGAACATCAGGTTAAAAAAATCTATTTTGCATTAGCAGAAAATAAGCCAAAGAAAAAACAAGGGCTAATTCGTGGTGATATGGTGCGTACTCGGCGAGGGATGTGGAAATTAACACCAGAACAGCTACACCCAGCAATTACTCGTTTTTATTCAGTAAGTTGTGAAAGTAAATTACGCCTATTTGTGTTGAAACCACAAACAGGAAAAACTCATCAATTACGGGTCGCAATGAAAAGTTTAGGAAGCCCTATTTTAGGCGATCCACTGTATGGGAATAAGCAATATACAGGACGTTGTCATTTACATTCTGCGGTGTTAGCGTTTTATTTCTATGATCAATTTTTTTGCTGTTCATGTTTACCAGAAGAGGGGGAATTTATGCGGGAATCGGTGAAATTACAAATGACACAAATTGTTGCGCAAGAAATTGCAGAAATTAGATAATAAAACGTGATTTTTTAAGTCTTTAGTATTATCATTATTCCACTTTTAACCAATTTCAAAACAGTTTAATGATGTCAATGTGTATGTTTAGTTTCCGATTTTTTAGCTCTTAGTTTCTAAGAGGCGATTGGTTTAACTAAATTCTTGCCAAATTAAACTGACAAGCCTCCCTAATTATGGAGGCTTTTTTTATGACTATTTTTGAACGTCTTATTAAATTAGCTAAAGTTTATAGAGGAAAGGTATGCAAAACCTAGAACAAATTACCCAAGAAGCCCTAGCGGCTATCGCTAAAGCGGAAGATGGTAAGGCACTTGAAGCAATTCGTGTTGAATACTTCGGTAAGAAAGGGCCTTATACCCTCTTAATGCAAGGATTAAGAGATGTGCCTGCAGATGAGCGCCCAGCTGTTGGAGCAAAAATTAATGAAGCGAAACAAGCTGCACAAACTGCGTTAAATGCAAGAAAAGCTGAGTTAGAAGAAGCAGAGTTAAATGCTAAACTCGCAAAAGAACGTATTGATGTGAGTTTACCGGGACGTAAAACTGAAAATGGCGGCTTACATCCAGTTTCATTAACGATTGAACGTGTGGTGAAATTCTTCTCTGAGTTAGGTTTTGCGGTAGAAACAGGTCCGGAAATTGAGACCGATCACTATAATTTTGATGCGTTAAATATTCCAGCACATCACCCAGCTCGTGCAGATCACGATACTTTCTGGTTTGATGCAGAACGTTTATTACGTACCCAAACGTCAGGTGTGCAAATTCGCACTATGGAAAAACAACGTCCACCAATCCGTATTATTGCACCAGGTCGTGTATATCGTAACGATTACGACCAAACTCATACCCCAATGTTCCATCAAATTGAGCTGTTATTTGTAGATAAAAAAGCAAATTTCACAGAGTTAAAAGGATTATTACACGATTTCTTACGTAACTTCTTTGAAGAAGATCTACAAGTCCGTTTCCGTCCATCTTACTTCCCATTTACCGAGCCTTCGGCTGAAGTGGATGTGATGAGTAAAAATGGTAAATGGCTAGAAGTACTAGGTTGCGGAATGGTACATCCAAATGTATTACGCAATGTAGGCATTGATCCGAATGAGTATTCTGGATTTGCAGTAGGTATGGGAGTCGAGCGTTTAACTATGTTACGTTACAATGTCACTGACTTACGTTCTTTCTTTGAAAATGATCTACGTTTCTTAAAACAATTTAACTAATTTGCAGGGGAGATAACTTAAATGAAATTCAATGAATCTTGGCTGAGAGAATGGGTTAATCCTGCGATTACAACAGAACAATTATGCGATCAAATTACGATGCTTGGGCTAGAAGTTGATGGCGTAGAACCCGTTGCAGGTGAATTTAGCAATGTCGTTGTGGGTGAAGTGGTTGAATGTGCACAACATCCAGACGCAGATAAATTACGAGTTACCAAAGTTGATGTAGGAACAGGTGAGTTATTAGATATTGTTTGTGGTGCTCCAAACTGCCGTAAAGGCTTAAAAGTGGCTTGTGCCAAAGTTGGTGCAGTTTTACCGGGTGATTTTAAAATTAAAAAAGCCAAATTACGTGGTCAGCCATCAGAAGGAATGCTTTGTTCTTACGCTGAACTTGCGATTTCTACGGACGGTGACGGCATTATCGAGTTACCAGCAGATGCACCAATAGGAATGGATTTACGTGAATACTTTAATTTAAACGATCAAGCGATTGAAATTAGCTTAACGCCAAATCGTGCTGATTGCTTAAGTATTCGCGGTATCGCACGTGAAGTTGCAGTAGTTAATCAGGCGGAACTGAATCCATTACAATTTACACCAGTTAATGCCACAATTAGCGATAAAGTTGCGATTGATCTACAAGCACCAGAAGCTTGCCCACGTTATCTATTACGTATGGTAAAAAATGTTAATGTGAAAGCAAGAACCCCAATTTGGATGCAAGAAAAATTACGCCGTTGTGGTATCCGTTCTATCGATCCAGTAGTAGATATTACCAACTATATCTTATTGGAATTAGGTCAGCCAATGCACGCATTTGATGCAGATAAAGTGACACAACCAATCCAAGTTAGAATGGCGAAAGCGGGTGAAACTTTGGTGTTGTTAGATGGTTCCACAGCAGAATTAAAAGAGAATACACTGTTAATTGCTGATCAAAAAGGTCCATTAGCAATGGCAGGGATTTTTGGTGGTGAAGCCAGTGGTGTGAATGAAAATACAACCAATGTTATTTTAGAATCTGCATTCTTTGCACCATTAGCAATTACAGGTCGTGCAAGACAATATGGATTACATACTGATGCTTCACACCGTTATGAACGTGGCGTAGATTTTGAATTACAACGCTATGCAATGGAACGTGCCACAGCGTTATTACTCGAAATTTGTGGCGGTGAAGCTGGAGAAATTTGCGAAGTTGCAAGCGAAGAATTTTTACCAAAATTAAAACCAGTTACCTTACGTCGTGAAAAATTAGATAGTCTATTAGGACACGTTATTCCAACAGAAACTGTCACTGATATTTTCCAACGCTTAGGTTTCCAAGTCAGTTTCGCGGATAATGTTTGGTCAGTAATTCCAACAAGTTGGCGTTTTGATATTGAAATTGAAGAAGATTTGATCGAAGAAGTGGCACGTATTTATGGCTATAACACCATTCCAAATAATGCACCATTAGCACATTTAATGATGCGTGAACATAAAGAGTCTGATGTGTCATTAAGCCGAATCAAAACGGCTTTTGTTGAACATGATTATCAAGAAGCAATTACATATAGCTTTGTTGATCCTAAAGTACAATCTTTATTACATCCTCAACAAGAAGCATTAGTATTGCCAAATCCAATTTCAGTAGAAATGTCAGCAATGCGTGTTTCTTTACTTAGTGGATTACTTGGTGCAGTGGCTTATAACCAAAATCGCCAACAATCACGTATTCGTTTATTTGAAGCAGGATTGCGTTTTGTACCAGATAGCAATGCAGAAATTGGTGTGCGTCAGGAGTTTGTGATTGGTGGGGTAATTACAGGAACTCGTCATCCAGAGCATTGGGCAACTAAATCAGAAAGTGTTGATTTTTTTGATTTAAAAGGGGATTTAGAAAGTATTTTTGATCTGACTAATGCTGGAAAAAATATTAAATTTATTGCAAAATCTTATCCTGCATTACATCCGGGGCAATCAGCAGCAATTATGCTTGATGGCGAGGAAATTGGTTTTATCGGAACAATTCACCCTCGTGTTGCACAACGTCTTGATTTAAACGGTAAAGTGGTTGTGTTTGAAGTATTATGGAATAAGATTGCACATAAAGATGTAATTCAAGCCAAAGAAATTTCCCGTTTCCCAGCAAATCGTCGTGATTTAGCAATTATTGTCGCGGAAGATATTGCAGCAGATAGTGTATTAGCTGTGTGTCGTGAAGCTGCAGGTGCTCAATTAACGCAAATTAATTTATTTGACGTTTACCAAGGTCCGGGTGTCGCAGAAGGAACGAAGAGCTTGGCAATTAGCTTAGTGTTGCAAGATAAAGAAAAAACATTAAGTGATGAGGATATTTCAGCAGTGGTGAATGCCGTGTTGTCTGCATTGAAAGAGAAGTTAAATGCTTATTTGAGAGATTAATCTATGACGTTAACAAAAGTAGAACTCGCTGAAAATTTAATTGCAAAATTTGACTTAAATAAAAATGATGCCAAAGCATTAGTTGAGTCATTTTTTGAAGAAATTCGTGCTGCATTAGAATCAGGAGAGGATGTAAAGCTCTCTGGTTTTGGCAATTTTGAACTGCGTGATAAAACCCCTCGTCCAGGGCGTAATCCAAAAACTGGGGAATATGTACCCATTACTGCACGCCGAGTTGTCGTATTTAAGGCAGGGCAAAAATTACGGGCGAGAGTAGAGAAATCGAAGCCAAAAAGCTAATTCGTAAAAAGTATTCCTACTTGTGTAGGAATACTTTTTTTATACTCGTTTAAGCTCAAGATAAGATAAGACAACAAGCCGAAGACAATAATATGGCGAGGCGATGTAATTTAGTATTCCTTTGAAATTAAACGACTATATTTTCAACATGGTTTTAGCATGGAGAAGTAACGTGTTAGTAAAAATAACCTCTTCTTTAAAAGCAGGATTAGTTGCAATTTTTATATTAAGTTTGGTGGCGTGTTCAAGCTATCAACGTAACTATCATAGTCGTATGCCTGATCCTATCTATACCATGGCACAGCTGAGTGAACAGCAGCGAGAGTGGTATCGAACACCTTATCGAATTGGTGGCAATACTCGTAGTGGTGTTGATTGTTCGGGGTTTGTGATGCGTACTTTTGCTGATCGTTTTTCTATTCAGCTGCCGAGAACGACTACCGCACAATCGCAAGTGGGGATAAGAGTACCGCTTGAAGATATTCAAACGGGTGATCTGGTTTTCTTCAAAACAGGTAGAGGCCCAAATGGATATCATGTCGGTATTTATGTGAAAAATAATCAATTCTTACACGCTTCCACATCTGGCGGGGTAATTTATTCCTCGTTAAATAACCCATATTGGAGCAAGGCTTTCTGGCAAGTTCGCCGTTTATAATCTTAGTATTTAGGTTTCGCCCTAAAGTAAAGGGCGAATTCTTTTTTTTACTCGTATTATGGAAGTATAACCTAACCACTTTTCCAAGCTTCCCCTCTTCAATCGGTGAGCTGAAGAGGGACAGATTACCTCACAATTTCATAACAAGGTACATACTCTTCTGCACTTGGTAATTTCATCCGATGTTGAGCAACAAAGGATTTTAATAAAATTTCCATCTGTTCTAACACCATTGGATCACCATGTAATTTAAATACACCGTGTTTTTCCACTTCATCAATCGTATCAGGTTTAATATTTCCAGCAACAATACCAGAAAATGCACGGCGTAGATTAGACACAAGATCCATTAATGGTTGGTCAAGATGTAAATCTAAGGCTGCCATTGCTTGATGTGTTGGTTCAAATGGTGCTTGTAATACAGGGTCAATTTTTACTGCCCAGTTAAAGCTGTAAGAATCGCCTCGTTGATAACGTTGTTGTTTAATGATATCCATTGCTTGTTTCGCTTTGCGAGCGACTAACACAGGATTATCAATAATAATTTCATATTGTTGGCGAGCTTTTTCACCTAAAACTTTTTCAACAAAACGATCAATCGCATTGAAATAGTCTGCACAAGCTGCTGGTCCAGTTAAGATTAATGGAATTTCTTGTGCTTGATTTTCAGGATGCAATTTAATCCCTAATAAGAATAGGAATTCCTCGAAAGTTCCCGGTCCACCAGGGAATATTAGGAAAACGTGGCCAAGTCGTGTAAAGGCCTCTAAACGTTTTTCAATATCTGGCATAATAATTAATTCATTCACGATCGGGTTTGGCGGTTCAGAAGCAATAATGGACGGTTCTGTAATGCCAATAAAACGACTGCTTTTAAAACGCTGGTTTGCATGACCGATCGCAGCACCTTTCATAGGTGCTTCCATTACACCTGGGCCACAACCAGTTACTACATTTAATTCACGGTAACCAAGCTCTAAACCAACAGCACGACAATATTGATATTCGACTTCGTTAATGGAGTGTCCACCCCAACATACGACTAAATTAGGATCCTCACCTAATGGTAAGGCTTTAGCATTTCTTAAAATCGAAAAGACTTGATTGGTAATGCGTTCGCTTGGTTCGGCTTGTGGTAAATAAGCACCACGGAAACGTTCTTGATTAAGCTGAGCAAAAATAATATCGCGTAATACCGCAAATAAATGGTATTGAATATTGCGAATAATTTTATCATCAACAAAGGCACTTGCAGGTGGATTATGTAATTCTAACGCGATTCCACGTTCACGAGCACAAAGATTAATCGCAAAATCAGGGTATTGCCCAAGTAATTCTCGGCTATTATCGGTTACAGCGCCTGAATTTAAAACAGCTAATGAACAGTTACGATATAAAGGGTAAAGATCGCCTTCAGCGCCCTGTTTTAAACGAGCAACTTCAAGATGAGAAAGCTGATCCATACTTCCTCGAGGATTAATATAATAAATACTCATCACTTCCTCCTAAATTATTGGCGAGCTAGACGTAAATTTTCTGGTAATAGTTCGAAATTTGAACGAAACGGATTAATATCTAGGCCACCACGGCGAGTATAACGAGCGTAAACCGTTAATTTTTCTGGACGAGCATAACGCATTAAATCACAGAAAATACGCTCAACACATTGTTCATGAAATTCATTATGTTGACGGAAAGAAATTAAATAACGTAATAGCTTTTCACGATTAATCGGATGCCCAACATAATGAATCTGTACACTTCCCCAGTCTGGCTGTTGGGTAATTAAACAATTTGATTTTAATAGATGGCTGACCAGTGTTTCTTCGACCACAGAATCACTTGTTTTAACACAGTCTGCTAATAAATCGGGATTAAACTGATAGTTATCAATAGTAATATCTTGTTGATCAAGATTAACTCCCGAGAAGCAAGCAATAGGCTGTTGGGAATAGTGATCTAAGGTATGAATCACAACTTTAGCCTCTCCCTTTGCACACTGACGCAAATCTTTTTCAATCGTTGCACGAACAGTTTCCATATCCGGAAAATGAGTTTGATTAAAGCTATTTAAATAGAGCTTGAAACTCTTTGATTCAATTAAGTTTTCACTACGAAAATCGAGATAAACATCTGCGATTGCAACTTGTGGCACGCCTTTGCTGTTGAGCCACGAAAGTTCATATAGCGTCCAAATATCTGCACCTTGATCGAAAGGTTGTTGTTCAATAATGTTTAATTGTTGTCGATTTAAACGGCGTGGAACAGGCTGTAATAAATCCGGTTGATATTGATCGGCATAACCTGTTTTTTTGCCTAAGGTTAAGTGAGATAAACTTTCATCCTGATAATAAGTCATAATTTATCCTATAATTATTATGTTTTATGGTTGTAATTCCCAAGCAATATTTGACACTAAGCGACAATCATCGCATTTAAAATTAAAAATTGCGATTGGTTGTTCTAATCGCCAACTTTTCCCACAACAAGGACAACAACGATTTAATTCTTGTTGTAGATTTTCACCATTTACGCGATAAAGATAATAATAAACAGGCCGTTGTAAATGTTGTTCAAGCTGTTGGCGTAATGTATAGCCTTGTGTCGTCAATACACGATCAAAATCACTAATTTGTCGTACGCTGTCATCAACTAAGATATCGCCATTCATCTGTAATTGATCGCAAGCCTGCCAGTTTTCTTCCCATTTGATACAGTTAATGCCTAACTGGGTATTATCATGACATAGATGATATAAAGGGACAGGTGCGAGAGTATCTAATTTACACACAGGTGAGCTACTTTTTAGGTAGTTTGTGTAGAGCACCAATGCGGTTTCTGTTGAAACTGTGGTACAGGTTTCATCAGAATTCAGATCAATGGCAAACACTTCATAGCAATCTAATGAAATCCCAATATTACTTAAATTATTTAACGATTGTGTGACAAAATCGCTATTGTGGCATTGATCTAATGACGTTGTTTCTGGACAATTAACATTAATCTCAAATACCAATAAACCTTCTGTAGAAAAACGATAAGTAACGGGAATTTCTCGTCCAATAATTTGCCCATTGTAACGCCAAGCATCAATCAACTGGTTGCAATAATGTAAGCCTTGATTAATATCATAACGCTGTTGTTTTTCTGTCAGAAACGTGACTTTGGTTAAATACATTAAATTTTCCTATAAATGCAGCAAAGAGCATATACTATGCTTTTCTGACAAGAATCTAAATATCTAATCATAAAAATGCGAGGAGTTATGCAAAAAACAGCCTTATTAGTGGATTATCTCAATGAATTACAACAAATTATGCAACAACATCAATTATGGCAACAGCAGCCACCTGCCGAATCAGCTTTTGCCAGCCAGCAACCTTTTGCCGTGGATACCATGGAAGCAACCGAGTGGTTACAATGGATTTTTATTCCAAGAATATTGGCTTTAATTGAAGCAGATGCACCATTACCAACGGCAATTGCTATTACCCCTTACTTAGAAGAAGCCTTAAAAGAACATCCTCATCTACCAAGATTATTGGTTCCAATCCAAAAAATTGAGGTGTTATTAACCAATGGATAAGCCACAACCATTAGAAATTTTGTATCAAGACGAGCATTTAATTGCAGTGAATAAACCAGCAGGAATGTTAGTACACCGCAGTTGGCTAGATAAACACGAAACAGAATTTGTTATGCAAAGGTTACGTGATCAAATTGGTCAATATGTTTTTCCGATTCATCGTTTAGATCGTCCTACGTCAGGGGTATTGCTGTTTGCATTAAATAGTGAAATAGCAACGCAAATGTGCCTACAATTTGAAAACAAATTGGTAGAGAAGCGCTATTTAGCGGTTGTACGAGGTTATTTACGAGGAAAAGACCGTATTGATTATCCATTAAAGTCGAAACTTGATAAAATTGCAGATAAATTTGCGCGTGTAGATAAAGAAGCACAACAAGCGATCTCTGATTATCGTAGTCTGGCAACAATGGAATTGCCTCTGCAAGTTGGGCGTTATCCAACAGCACGTTATAGTTTAGTTCAACTAACACCTCATACAGGGCGTAAACACCAATTAAGACGCCATCTAAAGCATATTTTCCACCCCATTATTGGCGATACACAATATGGGGATTTGCACCAAAATAGGGCTTTTGCTGATTATTTTGCGGTAAACCGCTTATTATTACATTCTGAAAGTTTGACACTATTTCATCCAATTACTAAACAAAAGTTAGAAATTGTCGCACCATTAGATCAAAACTTCCTGAAAATAAAGAATATTTTTTATGCAAAACCCTAACCCTTTTGCTAAAAAAACGTGATTTTTTTGTGACAATTCTTCAACTTTTTAGAAAAAGTTACGCTTCATTATTGCAAATTGTTTGGTTGTCTTATATATCTAATCATTGCGTCAGGTGTGTAACTTGATTCTGCAAACATAATATCTCACCTTTATTCAAGAGGAACTACAATGAAAAATTTATTCAAATTAGGTATGGTAACCAGCTTGATGCTTACCTCTGCATCAGTTATGGCGGAAGATAAATTTGTTACTATCGGTACTGGTGGTCAAACAGGTGTTTACTATGTCGTTGGCCAATCAATTTGCCAATTAGTGAATCGTGATACAGCAAAAACAGGTTTAAAATGTAATGCACCATCAACTGGAGCATCTGTGGCAAACTTAAACGGTATTGCTAATAAACAATTAGATATGGGGATTGCTCAATCTGACTGGCAATATCACGCTTACCACGGTACAAGCTCTTTTGAAGGTAAGAAAAATGAAAAATTGAGAGCAGTATTCTCAATTCACCCAGAACCATTCACTGTAATGGCTCGTGATGACTCAGGTATCAAATCATTTGATGACTTAAAAGGTAAACGTGTAAATGTGGGTGACCCAGGTTCAGGTACACGCGCAACTATGAATGTAATCTTAAAAGCGAAAGGTTGGGATGATTCAGTATTTAAAGTGGCTTCTGAATTAAAACCTGCTGAAATGGCATCAGTAATGTGTGATAACAACTTAGATGCAATTACTTATAACGTAGGTCACCCAAATGGTGCGTTAAAAGAAGCAGCAGCATCTTGTGATGCACACTTAGTTCCAGTCACTGGTCCTGCGATTGATAAATTAGTTGCGGATAACCCTTACTATGCGAAAGCAGTTATCCCAGGTGGACTTTATAAAGGTTCAGATCAACCAGTAGATACTTTCGGGGTATATGCAACATTAGTATCATCAACAGATGTTTCACCAGATGTTGTTTATCAAGTTGTGAAAGCAGTGTTTGATAACTTTGATCGTTTCAAACGTTTACACCCAGCATTTGCAAACTTGAAAGAATCTGAAATGATTAAAAATGCGTTATCCGCACCATTACATGAAGGCGCAGTTCGTTACTATAAAGAACGTGGCTGGATGTAATGTATCATTTATAAAAATGACAATATTTAAGGCAGGTCTTCCTGCCTTTTTTCGGTTTTTTGGATTTTGATTTTAGGAGAGAGAAGAAATGACCTCAGTGACAAAACAAAATACTGCTGATCTTGAAGATCTTCAGGATATGGTCGCCTCAAATGATAGCGGTGGTCGAAATCCTTATGGCTTCTCCAAATATGTGATTATTTGGACAGCTATTGCTTGGTCGTTATTTCAAATTTATTATGCATCACCGTTGCCATTTTGGTTACAAGAAATCATCAAAAGTCTAGGTTTAGGTATCAATGTGGTGGTCGATGATACAAAGGCACGTTCTATCCACTTAGCCTTTGCAATTTTCTTGGCTTATCTATCGTACCCAGCATTTAAACGTTCACCAAAGCAACACATTCCTGTCATTGATTGGATTTTTGCTGTGGTTGGTGCTGTATTATGTCTTTACCCAATTATTTTTTACAACGAATTAGTTTCTCGTTTTGGGGCACCAAATTTACAAGATATTATTGTAGGTATCATTGGTATTTTGCTGTTGTTAGAAGGGACAAGACGCAGTTTAGGTTTACCGTTAGTGATCATCGCAATTGTTTTCTTACTCTATAACTATTTTGGTCAATTCTTCCCAAGCAGTTGGTTAGTGAGCCATAGAACAGGAACATTATCCCATATTATCAACCAACAATGGGTGACAACTGAAGGTGTGTTCGGTGTAGCACTAGGGGTATCAACAAAATATGTATTCTTGTTTGTGTTATTTGGGGCATTATTGGATAAAGCTGGTGCAGGGAACTATTTCATCAAAACTGCCTTTGCTTATTTAGGACATTTGCGTGGTGGTCCGGCGAAAGCGGCGGTTGTAGCTTCTGGATTGACAGGTTTAATTTCCGGTTCATCTATCGCTAACGTGGTTACAACAGGTACCTTTACCATTCCAATGATGAAGCGAGTTGGTTTCTCTGCAGAAAAAGCAGGCGCAGTTGAAGTGGCTTCGTCAGTAAATGGACAAATTATGCCACCAGTAATGGGAGCTGCTGCTTTCTTGATGATTGAGTATATCAATATGCCATATAACGAATTGATTACTCATGCGTTTTTACCAGCAGTTATTTCTTATATTGCGTTGGTTTATATCGTGCACTTAGAGGCTTGCAAATTAAATCTACAAGGTTTACCACGTCAAGATGTTGCGAAACCTTGGGTTGTGACAGTGTTACGTACTTTATCAACTTTTATCATCATCTGTTTGCTTTATTTTGCCGTTGAGTTTGGTTTAGGTTGGTTAAAAGTGGTAACGCCTAACTTTGCCTTTGTCATTGTTTGTGTGTTATTAGCGATTATCTATCTACTCTTGCTTTATCGTGTATCAACATTCCCAGATTTAGAAATTGATGATCCGAATCAAGAAGTTGTGGTATTGCCAAAAGCAAAACCAACAGTTAATGCAGGGCTTCATTTCTTATTGCCTGTCGTTATCTTGATTTGGTGTTTGATGGTAGAACGTTTATCACCGGGGTTATCTGCATTCTGGGGAACAATGGCTTTAACCATCATTCTGTTAACGCAACGTCCACTATTAGCGTATTTCCGTAAGCAAGGTGGTTATGCAGAGAACTTTAAACAAGGCTTACAAGAATTAATTAACGGTTTAGAAACGGGTGCTCGCAATATGATCGGTATCGGTATTGCGACAGCAACCGCAGGGATTATTGTTGGTGTTGTGGCATTGACTGGTTTCGGTGTACAGCTTTCAGGCATTATCGAAATTTTATCAATGGGCAACATTTTATTAATGTTGATCCTTGTAGCAGGTTTTAGTTTGATTTTAGGGATGGGATTACCAACCACAGCTAACTATATTGTGGTTTCTTCCTTGATGGCTGGCGTAATTGTTGAGGTTGGTCGCCAAAATGGATTAATTGTACCGTTAATTGCAGTGCATTTATTCGTATTCTATTTTGGAATTATGGCGGACGTAACTCCACCAGTAGGCTTAGCCTCTTTCGCTGCTGCCGCAGTATCAGGTGGTAATCCGATTAAGACCGGTATGGTGGCATTCTTCTATAGTATGCGTACGGCATTATTGCCATTCCTATTTATCTTCAATACAGATTTGCTATTACTTCATGTTGATTTCTTCCATGCAGTATTAATGTTCTTTGTGGCGACGATAGCGATGTTTGCCTTTACTGCAGCGACAATGGGCTGGTTTATTACTAAAAATAAATGGTGGGAAACTTTAGTCTTATTATTAGTGGCATTTATGCTATTTAGACCAGGATTCTTTATGGAATATGTGTCACCAAGCCAACGCCATATTCAACCAGATCATTTAGTTGAACAAGTTGCACATTCGCCAGTAGGTGAACCATTAATGTTAAAAGTTTCTGGGATTAACCCTTACGGTAAACCAATAGAGTTTTATGCAGAGCTCAAAGTACCAGCAGGGCAAACTGGGGAAGAACGTTTACAAAAAATGGGCTTAACCTTATTAGCGACAAATGAACAAATTGAGGTTGAAGGCGAACAAATTAATAAGATTATTATTGATAATGTTGAGATTGATTCTCCAGCAGCAAAAGCAAACTTAAATTGGGATCAAGTGATCTTAGATGTTGCAGTTCCAGTGAAAGGTGCTTTAAACAAAGAGTGGATGTTCATTCCAGCATTGTTAATTTTATTAGCATTAGTATGGCATCAACGTCGCCGAGTCAAAAAAGAGGGGAAATAAAAGATGGCGTTATTTAATAAAATTTTAATTGCTGTAGATTTAAGTTATTTAGAGGGAGCTAAAAAGGCGGTGAAAACCGCCTTAGCGATGGTAGAGGGAAATCCTGATGCAGTATTGCGTGTTGTCAGCATTATTCCTCCACTAGAAAATAGCTTTGTATCTTCTTTATTACCTCGTAATTTTGATAAAGATGTATTAGCCGAAGCACATAAACGTCTTCATGCTTTTACTGAAGAAAATTTCCCAAAAGAGTGCAAAGTGCAGCATATTGTGGCACATGGTACTGTATATGAGGAAATTAATACGTTGGCACAAGAGAAGAATGTAGATTTGATTATTATGATGGCAACTAAACCGGGTAAACCGGGTTTAAGCTCTAATACGGTCAAAGTAGCACGTTTTAGTGAAAAACCAATTTTAATCTTACGTTAACCTCATTTTAATGATTATAATAATTAAGGAGTAATTATGAAATTGATTTATTTAAGTAGTATTTTATTATTAACTAGTTGTTCATCTCTATATCAGACTCAGTATCAGGATTATCAGGGTGAGAATTATGCTATTGTTAAAGTATCACGTTCTAGTAGTGCGTGGTTAACGACCTTAAAAAAACAAGGTAATTGTTTAAAAAAAGAGAAACGTTATTTATTACATGAAACATCTCTATTTGATATTTTTAAGTCAGATGAAAGTCTTTCAAAGAAAGTAGAGGGATCACCAAAAACAGTTTTAGATAAATATAATAGAGAATATAAAATTGAAGCAGATAAATACACTGTTATTTTAACAATGAATGGTGTAGGGGATGTCTTAGAAACTGCTAAATTTATACCAGAAAAACATCATATCTATGAAATAGGTCATTTTTCGGTAGATAAAGATGAAAGTTATGATGAAACAACCAAAAAGGTTGGTAGAACCTGGGATATTCCTTATTGTGATTAAAGAGGGGAGATAAATGTATAAATTTATTTTTCCTTTTGTGTTCATGCTTAGTGCTTGTTCAATATCTACTGTAGATCTATTAACTGACTATCAAGGCAGTGATAAAGCAAATATTAGGGTAGCTAATACCTTACCAATTATTTTTATTGAGCCTGTTGATCCTATAAAAAATTGTGTAAGAAAAGATTTAACCAAATCTTTAGTTTCTTCTAATATTATTGGGTATCGACCTGTCGCATCAAAAAAGATACCTGGTATGACACCATCAAATAAATTAAATACAAATAATGTATTAGAATTTTCAATTAAGTCAAACCAAGTTTATCAACTGTTTTTTTATGAGGAATCTATTGCTACACCTCACAAGTATTATTTGAAAACCGCGCACTTTATACCTAAAACTGGAAAAGATTATGACATCACAATCAGAAGGAATAGTGATATAGTAATTAGAGAAGTAAATACTAGAGAGGATCTTCAAATTTATAAAGAGATCCAAGATTGTTCAGAATAAATAAAAGCACCGTCTGGTGCTTTATTTTTTATGACTTTTCATACCGTAATCTCAACGACACCGAATCCGCATAACGCAATGCAAAAGGTTTCGCAATTTCCACTTCTGCCCATTCAACTGCTTCTGGTTCTGCCACAATTTCTAACACTTCACGCACCATCCTTTCTAATAGTGCAAATTCGTGTGTTTCCACATATTGAATCACTTTCTTAGTAATAGTGCGATAATTCAACGCATCATCAACATTATCGCTAAGGCTGGCTTTTTCACAGTTATAGCCAAGTTGAATTTGTAATACCACATCTTGTTTATTATTAATTTCTTCTTCTTTAATTCCAATGAACGTACGTAAACGTAAATCGCTAATAGTAATTATCGCTGAATTAATAATTGGCATAACAACTCCTTATCAGATAGGTTTTTTGCTATTATAACGTAGATTAAAAATGAGATTGAATAGGAAATCGTATGGAAAACAATATTGGCAAGCAAAATATAATTACAGTGTTAATTACATTAGCTTGCCTTGTGATTATTTTAGCGGGAATTAAAGCTGCGGTTGAGATTGTTGTGCCATTTTTATTAGCATTATTCCTTGCCATTATTTGTACACCGCTGATTAATTTTTTAGTGAAATTAAAAGTGCCTTTATGGCTTGCGGTGATTACGTTATTAGGCTTAATTGTCATTACCTTAACGTCATTTGCAGGATTAGTCGGTAATGCAGTTAATGAGTTTTCTGCATCTATTCCAGAGTATAAACAGCTATTAGCACAACGGATTGCCAGTTTAGCGCCGATTATGGAGCGTTTTGATTTGTATCGCTTTATTCCAACGAATTTAGTACAAGAACACTTAGATCCAAGCATTATTATGGGCTTTATCCGTCGTTTATTAGCAGGAATTTCTGGAGTGATTACAAATGGTTTTGTTTTATTACTTATCGTGGTGTTTATGCTGTTTGAAGCACCAAGTATGAAACAAAAATTAGCGATCTTTTTTGCAAATAATCGAGAAGAGCGGAAAGAATTAGAAAATATCCAACGGGTGTTAAATAGTGTGATTAGCTATTTGGCGATTAAAACTTTTGTCAGCTTAGTAACTGGAATTTTAGTCTGGGCAGCGTTAGTGATTTTAGATGTGCAATATGCCGTATTATGGGGAACAATTGCTTTTTTATTAAATTATATTCCTAATATCGGTTCGGTCTTAGCTGCTATTCCAGTGATTATTCAAGCACTAATTTTAAATGGGTATAGTGATGGGCTATTTGTGGCGATTGCATTTTTAGCAATCAATATGGTGATGGGGAATATAGTTGAACCTCGAATGATGGGGCGCACCTTAGGGCTATCAACTTTAGTCGTATTTATCTCATTAATTTTCTGGGGTTGGTTATTAGGATCAGTCGGTATGTTATTGTCTGTACCTTTAACGATGGCAGTAAAAATTGCTCTAGAATCCAGTGAGAAAACCAAAAAATACGCTTATTTATTAAGTGAAGGGAAAGAGTAGGATAATTTAAGGAAAGTGAGATGGGGAAAACAGTAACAACATATTTAGTTGATGGTGATCCAAAAGGTACACAGTATGTATTTATAAGTAATAAAATTTGTCAAATGTATGTAATTCCTCGATCTAATTTAGCTTATTTAAATCGAGAGGAGAAATTACAAAAACCTGCATTTTATATTCTTATTGGTGAGGGAGAGGATACTAAACCACAAGCTTATATTGGTGAAACTGAAAACTTTCGGGAAAGAGTTAAAGATCATGATAGTAAGAAGAAGTTTTGGCAGAAAGCGTTAATTTTTATTTCTAAAGATGCTGATATGACCAAAACAGATGTGCAATATCTTGAATATGTTGCACTGACTAAGGCAAAAAAAGCTAAAAATTTTGTATTAAAAGAAAATAAGCAAATACCTAAGATGCCTAACTTACCAGAATATCAAAGAGATTCGATGGATGAGTTTTTTGAAGATATACAATTTCTGTCCTCTTTTATTGGCTGTAATATTTTCGAAGTTTCTCAACCAAAACAAGAACATTTATTTTATCTTGAAAGTACAGGATACCAAGCGAAAGGTTTTTATAGTGTATCAGGATTTACAGTATTAAAAGGAAGTATTATTGTAAAAGATACTGTATCATCACTGAAATGGAGAGATAAACGTAATAAATTAATAACCGAATATACAAAAGAGATAGATAATTTATTAGTTACTCAGTTAGATATTACTTTTTCTAGCCCAAGTACGGCAGCTAGTTTTTGCACTGGAACAAGTTGTAATGGTTGGGTAGTTTGGAAAGATAAACATAAATTGAGTTTGGATACAGTATATCGAAAGTCATTAGAATAAAAGGTAAAAGGCATAATAAAAATGATCTGCACCCCAAAATTATGCCTTTACTATTTTTTATAACGGAATACTAATAAAAAACACCAATAATACAGGCACTAATAAATTAATAATAAAGCCAAAACTTAACGCAAGGGGAACCGTTTCAATCCCACCAGAACGTTGAATAATTGGTAAAGTGCAGTCTAAAGCAGTCGCGCCAGCTAAACCAACAGCAGTCGCACGATAATGACGCATAAAAAGAGGAATTAAAAATAAACTAGCCACTTCTCGTGATAGATCATTAAAAAAAGCAATACTGCCCCAGATTGGTCCCCAAGCATCATTTAGCAATACGCTAGAAAGAGAATACCACCCCATACCAGAAGAGACGGCTAATCCTTGTGTGATTGGCAGATTTAATGCCAAAGCAGCAATGATACCGCCAGCTAAAGAACTCACGGTAAAAATGACAGAAATACCAATTCCATGTTTATTAAAAAAGACTTGGCGTAGGTTGATACCACTATTACGTAACTGAATTCCAACTAAGAAAATTAATACAATTAATACATAAGTGCTTGAACCATGCGGGATCAGGAAATAAGCCTTACTCAATAAGCCAAAAATAAACCCTACTACCACCATACTACACATCTTTGCAGAATCGAGGATCATTTTTAAACGTGAAGGCATATTTTTCGCTGATTTTAAGGTCGGTGCATGATAATAACGATCATATAGCCCTAGACTAGCAATATTTAATCCATGAATAATTAAGCTAAATACCGTCGCTTTAAATGCAATATTCGGTAAGGTTTGGGCAAGATTGTCTAATTGTCCTAAAGAACATCCCATCACAAATAAAATCAGATATAAAAGCACCATAATGCTTTTATTGGTCCAGTGAATAAATGTGACGTTGTTACTTTTTATTAAATATCCGAGAAATAAAGGTACTAATACAATCGCTAAACTTTCTAACATATAAAGTAAAACTAGGGTAAAAATGACTGAAAGGCGACAATGTATCGGTTATTAATAGTAAATGTCAAATAAAAAAGTCGATAGAGCTAACTAAAATCAATGGGTGTGCTAAGATGTGACAAAAATAATATTAAGCATAAAGGATAGCATTTTATGTATTTAAAGCAGATCGAAGTAGTCGGTTTTCGTGGTATTCATCGCTTATCTTTTCAATTACGTTCCAATATGGTGTTAATTGGAGAAAATGCGTGGGGGAAATCGAGTCTATTAGACCTATTAAGTTTAATCTTTAATAAAGAAGCAGAACCTTATCAATTTGTTGCCGATGATTTTTTTTATACTCTCAATGATGATGCTGTCAAAAAAATTTCCTCAATTAATCTGTTGTTTACATTTAGTGAATCAATACCAGAAGAATTACAACTACCACCACAACAATTTTTACGTCCAGTTGCCGTGCCTCATGAAGATGGTTTTTCTCGTATTTATTTACGGGTATTTGGTGAACAACTTGCTTCAGGAGAAATTCAAACGATTTATTCGTTTATTGATGAACAGGGGAATGTGATTTCTTTAGAGCCAGCGCAACAAGCAAAATTGGTTAGCCGTTTAATTCAACGTCATACCGTTTATCGTTTCCGCGATGCTCGGTTAGCAAAACAGCCTTTTGATTTACAACCGATAAATTTTAGTAAAAATCTGACGCCTGAAATTATGGTATCTTTTGCCGCAGTAATGACCCTATTACGTTATTACTTTATTTTAGAACGCAAGCCACAACTGGCGATTGGCGATACCAGCGTATTATGGCAACAAGCGAAAAAATTAGCGGAACAATTACGCGTAGGTGATGAAAAATTAAGACGCTATTTCTTTGTTTATTTGGTCAAACACTTTTTACCTGATGATAAAACATTATTTTCTCAAGTAAGCAATCCGATCCTATTGTTTGAAGATCCAGAATCTCGCTTACATCCACGACTAATGGCGATTATGTGGGAGCTATTAAGCTATATTCCATTACAACGTTTAGTTACAACCAATTCGGTTGAATTATTATCAAATGTGCCATTACATTCAATTTGCCGTTTAGTGCGTGGCGAAGAGCGGATTCAAGCCTATCAATTAGAACGACACGATTTGGGCAAAGTTGATTTACGCCGCTTAACTTTCCATATCCACTATAACCGCAGTTTGGCACTGTTTTCCCGCGCTTGGATTTTTGTAGAAGGGGAAACCGAAGTTTGGATTCTAAATGAATTGGCTAAAGTGTTAGAGATTAATTTAGAAAATGAAGGGATTCGTATTGTTGAGTTTGCACAATGCGGTATTAAGCCATTGATTAAATATGCAAATTTAATGGGTATAGCGTGGCATTTATTAACCGATGGTGATGAAGCAGGTCGCAAATATGTCAGTATTGCTGAAGAATTACTTAGAGAAAATGAACACGCCACAGATAAAATTACGCCATTGCCAAAACGAGATATTGAACACTATTTTTATGACAATGGCTTTGAAGAGGTGTTTAAACATCTAGCGCGCTTACCAGAAAAATATAACTATTCAAAATCACAAATTATTCAACGGGCGATTCAAAATACCTCTAAGCCAGATTTAGCGTTAGCGATTGTAAAAGCGGTAAAACAGAGTGATAACCAATTAATTCCTGTATTATTTCGCCGTTTGTTTTCCAAAATGCTATTGATTGCCAAAGAACAAGGCGCATAAAAATAAAAAATTTTACCCAATTTTTAGAGCAGTTTTGCTAGAATTAAAAGGAAAAGCCTGTGATTGCTTTTCCTTTTATCTTTTCTTTATTTTACAGGTGTTTTTTTATGCAAAATCAAAGCCTTTTAGCGAAATTTTTTCACTTGGAACAACATAACACCAACGTGAAAACAGAAATTATCGCTGGGATCACAACTTTCCTCACTATGGTCTATATCGTATTCGTCAACCCATCTATTTTAGGTGTGGCTGGAATGGATACAAAAGTCGTCTTTGTTACTACCTGCTTAATTGCTGCATTCGGTAGTATTTTTATGGGGTTATTCGCCAATTTACCAGTTGCCTTAGCGCCTGCAATGGGGCTCAATGCGTTCTTTGCTTATGTTGTAGTTAGTAAAATCGGCTTATCTTGGCAAGTCGGTATGGGAACAATTTTCTGGGGGGCTGTCGGTTTATTAGCTTTAACGCTATTCCAAATTCGTTACTGGTTAATTTCTTCAATTCCACTTAGCTTACGGGTGGGGATTACTGCGGGAATCGGTCTTTTCATCGCATTAATGGGTTTCCACAATGCGGGTATTATTGTACCGAACCAAGCAACCTTAATGTCGTTAGGTGATCTTCATTCTCCAACCGTATTATTAGGAATTTTAGGCTTCTTTATTATTGTTATCTTAGCCTCTAAAAATATCCATGCGTCAGTCTTAATTTCGATTGTGGTAACAACAGTATTATCACTATTACTTGGTAAAACCCAATTTCAAGGGGTCTTTTCTATGCCACCAAGTATCACTTCTGTCGTTGGACAAGTTGATTTAAGCGGTGCATTACGTGGTGATTTACTGGGGATTATTTTCTCCTTTATGTTAGTAAATCTATTCGATTCTTCAGGTACATTATTGGGCGTAACCGATAAAGCAGGAATTAGTAATGCACAAGGGACTTTCCCGAAAATGAAGCAAGCCTTGTATGTGGATAGTATCAGTTCGGTGACTGGGGCTTATCTAGGGACTTCATCAGTGACTGCCTATATTGAAAGTAGTGCAGGGGTTTCTGTTGGTGGTCGTACAGGCTTAACTGCCATTGTGGTTGGTATTTTATTCTTATTGGTGATCTTTATTTCGCCATTAGCCTCAATTGTACCGCCTTATGCGACAGCAGGCGCATTAATTTATGTTGGTATTCTGATGTCATCAATTTTAATTAAAGTGCGTTGGGATGATCTCACAGAAGCAACACCAGCATTTATTACTGCTGCGATGATGCCGTTTACTTATTCTATCACTGAAGGGATTGCGCTTGGCTTTATTAGCTACTGCATTATGAAGCTCTTTGCTGGTAAAGCAAAAGATGTCAGTGTTCCAGTGTGGTTAATTGCGGTATTATTCTTACTCAAAATTATCTTTATAGATTAAGGATTTATCATGCAAAAACTACTTTATATCTTAAATGATTCGCCATATAGCGGAGAAAAAACCTTTAACGCTTTACGTTTTGCGTTAGCGTTAAAAGAAGAACACGCTAAAGAAGTAGAAATGAAAATTTTCTGCTTTTCTGATGCGGTATTGTCTGGATTAAAAGGACAAAATCCGAAAGAGGGGGCGAATGTTCAAGAACTATTGAGTATTTTGACTGGATTAGGGGTAGAAGTAAAACTTTGTACCACTTGTACTAATGCGCGAGCCGTATCTCAACACCCTTTAATTGATGGTGTTACTCTAGGTACATTAGCCGATGTGGCTGAATGGACACTCTGGGCAGACAAAGTCCTCACTTTCTAATTAAGCAAATCGAACGCCGATTCAACCAAATCGGCGTTTTTCTCTCTAAAAAGACAAAGCTAATGAATACACAATTAAATCCAATTACCTTACCACTGGCACAAAATAATGTGATTGAAGCATCTGCGGGAACGGGCAAAACCTACACCATGGTGACGCTATATCTACGTTTATTACTACAAGCTGGGGAAAATAATTTTCCTACCGCATTAGATATTGAACAGATCTTAGTCGTTACCTTTACTAAAGATGCAACAAAAGAGTTGCGTCAGCGGATTAATCAACGTATTCAGGCTTGGTTAAAACAATTACAACAATATCAACAACATCAAGATCCAGATAAATTAGACGATCCAGAATTACAAAAATTATTACCTTATATCGAAGCGAATTTAGAATTAGCGATTCAACGTTTACATTTTGCTGCACAATATATTGATCGTGCTGCGATTTTTACTATTCACGGTTTCTGCCAACGGATGTTACAACAATATGCGTTTGATTCAGGGCTTTCTTTTAACGTTGAGGTGAATAACAGCGATAAAAAATTACTACAACAGTTAAACTACCAATTATGGCGAGAGCAGTTTTATTCTCTTTCTGAAGCAGAAGCGCAACTAATCAGCGATATTTTTAAATCACCCGATGAGCTATTAAATTCAATAAGTAGTTTATTAGCGGGGAATATGCCACGCATTAACGCAACCTTACCATTTAGCGATTTATCAGCAGGTATTGCCTATTATCAACAACAAATTGCTTTTTTAGATCAGCTTGAAGCACAACAACTCTCTGATTTCACGCAATGGTTTGCTGAATATGGTGAGAATTTACAAAAAAATAGTGTGAAGGCAGTGCAGACGTATTTGGATACAGATTTTTCCACGTTAAATATCAAAGCTCGTTTAGAACGCTTAGAAAAATTAACCAAATTGAAATTTTATGCCAAAAAGGAACAAGAATTCCCATTGTTAATCCACGAATTACAGCGTTTTTTCAACGGATTTTCATTAAAAGCTTATCAAGAAAGTATGAATTATCTGTATGTAAAACTGCTACGTGACCACTTTTTTGCTTATCAAGATCAGCATAACAATATTGATTTTAACGATTTATTACGTTTATTACGTGATGCGTTACTAAAACAACAAGGGATGAAATTAATTCAATTTATCCGCCAGCAATATCCATTTGCGATGATTGATGAGTTTCAGGATACCGACCCAATTCAGCTTACGATTTTTGAGAAAATTTATTTATCTGCAACGCCAGATCAGCAACCAACAGGATTTACGGTAATCGGTGATCCAAAACAGGCAATTTATCGTTTCCGAGGAGCAGATATTTTTACTTATTTGTCAGTAATGGCTCAAGATCAAGCCAACAGGATAGAAAATATCTATACCTTACAACACAATTACCGTTCCTCTAAAGGTTTAATTACCAGTTTGAATTCACTATTTGCCCAAGCGAAAAATCCTTTTTTTCTGCCTGAAATTCAATTTCCTTTAATTGAAGCCCATCAGCAAGGCAGTTTAACGATTAAGCAAACTAAGCAAAAAGCATGGCAAATTTTGCAATTAGATCATGAAACCAAAAAGAAAGAAGCGTATCAGCTTGCGGTGGCGGAATTATTTGCTTGCCATATTCAACAATTATTAAAAGCAGCAGAGCAGCAGCAAGCGCTGTTTATTGAAGATACCGAACCACAAAATTCACGGGTAGTCGAAGCCAAAGATATTGCTATTTTGGTGAGAGATCGTTTTGAAAGTCAGATTATTCGCACCGCCTTAGCGAAAAAGGGGATCGCCTCTGTCTATTTATCAGAAAAAGAGAGTGTGTTTAATAGCCCCGTTGCTCAAGAGTTGTTATTGATTTTACAAGCGTGCGTTACTCCGTTTAAACAACGTGCGGTGCTTTCTGCACTCGGGACAACATTATGGGGATTAACCGCACCACAAATTTACCAATTAAAAGAAGATGAAATTGCATGGGCAGATCTAATTGAACGTTTGTTGCAATATCATCAAATTTGGCAAAATCAAGGAATTTTGCCGATGTTATATCGCTTATTTCAAACAGAAATGCTGCCACAGCGTTTGCAGCAATTTGCTTTAGGTGAACGCTATTTAGTGGATCTATTACATTTAAGCGAATTATTGCAACAAGCGATGAATCAGCAACAGAATGAAGAAGCGCTACTCAACTGGTATCAACAACAATTAACTGGGCAGACGGACAATGATGAAAATCGCTTACGTTTGGAGCGTGAACAAAATGTAGTAAAAATTATCACAATCCATAAATCAAAGGGATTAGAATTCCCGATTGTTGGGCTGCCTTTTATTTTGACGAAAAAAACAAATCGGCGTAATGATAGTGCTTTTTATCATAATGCGGAAAAACAGCTAATTTGGGATATTCGCAATGAGCATTCGCAACAAATTATGTTGGAAAATAATGCAGAGGAGATGCGTTTATTGTACGTCGCATTAACGCGTGCCAAATACCAACTGATTGTTGGCGTACCGCAGCAAATTGCTTACAAAGAAAAGGACGAACCGAGTGGATTAAATGCACTCGATTATTTATTGATCCAAGGCGAAAATAACGCTTTTACCTCAAGTATGCAATACAGTGACTTATTTGATCGTGCTTTATCGCCAGAACATTGGCAATTAAGTCGTGCAGATGATTTACCGACAGAAGATGACTGGCGACCAAGTTTGTCTTATCCTCAAACATTAACTGTTCGCCAATTTAAGCAAAATGTAGAAAAAAATTGGCTAGTAACGAGCTTCACTGGGTTACAAGCAAAATTACAAGCGATTTATGCTGATCATTTCAGTGATATGATGCAAGACCATTTAGATCGAGATATGGAGGTGGATTTAGCGGATAATCCTGTTATTGATCTAACGCAGCAAATCAATCGCTATTATCCAGCTGGTTTTTCGCCGTTTGATTTTCCAAAAGGGGCGAGTGTTGGGTCTGGTCTGCATAGTTATTTAGAAAAAGCAGATTTTAGCCAGCCAGTTACACCTGAATCATTAACGCCAATTTGCCAATATTTAAATTTAACCGCAGAATGGATTACGCCATTGCAAACGTGGCTAACTCACATTTTTTCTCAATCATTACCGCAATTAGGCGCATTACAACAGATTAACCGCAAAGATAGGCTTACCGAATTACAGTTTTATCTAAAACTAGGCAATCTGTTTAATAACCAACAATTTAATCAATTATTGCATCAATATCATCCACTATACGACCAACATTACCCAATACGTGTCGATGAAATTAGAGGCTTTATTCGAGGGTTTATTGATGTGGTGATTCGCCAAGATAACAAATATTATATTATTGATTATAAAAGTAATTTTTTAGGGGCAGATTTAAGCTGTTATCAACAGGAACAGCTTAAAAAAGTTATCTCCGCACAACGTTATGATTTACAGTATTTGATTTATACATTAGCAGTACACCGTTACCTGAAATTACATGATCCTGCTTACCAATATGAAACCCATTTTGGTGGGGTGTTTTATCTGTTTTTACGCGGGATGGCATTACCAGATAACCCACAACAAACAGGAGTTTTCTTTACTAAACCATCAACTGCCTTAATTGAAAAACTTGACCAATTATGGGGTGAATAATGCTGACGCTTTTACAACAGTTACGTGATCAAGCGGTGATTGAAAATATTGATTACTATTTTGCCAAATTAATTGCCCAACAAGGACAACATTTAAGCAAACAGACGAATGATTTAGCCTGTTTTCTGGCTGCACAATTAAGTTTTTTGCATCAAAAAGGGCATAGCTGTTTATGGTTGGACGAACGCTTATTGACCAATCCATTTGAATTACAAGCTGTACCTGAATTTTCTGCCGTAATACAAGAATTACACCACTTATTACCTGAAACAGTAGCGCAGTGGCCAACATTACTACGCCAGCATCCTGCTTTTTCTCTATTTTCCATAACCGCAGAAAATGTTGCTCCAATCATATTACGCCAATTTAATTCACATTTTGCGCTCTATCTCCATCGCATTGGGCAAGATGAATATTATATTGCACAACGTTTAAGCCAAATTAAAACCTTTAGCTATACCCCAGCACTATTGCAAGAGATTAAAACTATCTTAGCCACGCTTTTTGCCGAGAATCAATCAACACCTGATTGGCAAAAAATTGCTGTTGCAACGGCTTTTTCCCGTTCAATTACCTTTATTTCTGGTGGACCGGGTACAGGAAAAACCACCACAGTAGCAAAACTGTTGTTAGGGTTACAATGGTTACAACAATTACAAGGGTTACCGCCATTATCAATCCGTTTAGCTGCGCCAACGGGGAAAGCGGCAACCCGGCTGACAGAATCTCTACATCAAGCGGTAAAACAGATTGCATTGCCAGTTACCCTTACCACAAATTTACCGCAAGAGGCGGCGACCATTCACCGTTTATTAGGTATGCGTCCAAATACGCAACCGACTTATCATCAACAGCGTCCATTAAATATTGATGTATTGGTCATTGATGAAGCTTCGATGATTAATTTATCGTTGATGGCGACATTATTGCGAGGAGTACATCCTGAAACCAGATTGATTTTTTTAGGGGATAAAGACCAGTTGGCATCTGTGGAAGCTGGGTCGATTATGGTGGAATTAGGGCAGTTCTTACAGTTTGATTATAGTCCGCAGCAGAGCGACTATTTAGCTCAAGTATGTACAGAGCAATTACCACAAGCCGTCCAGAATAACTTTATTCGCGATAGTTTGTGCCATTTGCAGCACAGCTACCGATTTAAAGCGGATACGGGAATTGGTCAATTAGCAAGATTAGTGAATCAACGTCAAGCAGAGCAGAGTTGGCAGCTTTTTTCCCATTATCCAGATATTCAAGCATTGCCTTTAACAACGGATTGTCCGCCGAACATGGCTAACACAGCCAACCAAGAGATAATTCGCTTTGCGGTTAATCTGTATCAAGACTATTTTAATTTTGTACGCCAGCAGACAACATGGCATTTAGCCGAGATCGAAACGGCATTTACGCTATTTAAACGTTGTCGTCTATTAAGTGCATTGCGGACAGGATTATTTGGTGTAGAGCAGCTTAATCAGCAAATTGCAGACGCGTTGCGTCAACAAAAACAGATCGATTTTCGCCTTAGTCATGAATGGTATTTAGGTAAACCGGTCATTGTTTTGCAGAACGATCATAATATTCGCTTGTTTAATGGGGATATTGGTTTAGTGCTGCCGGATAGTTCGGGCAATTTAAAAGTATGGTTTGAAACGGAACAAGGCTTTCGTGATGTATTATCGAGTCGGGTGCCAAGTGTTGAGCCAGCGTATGTGATGACTGTACATAAATCGCAAGGTTCGGAATTTGAACATACTGTATTAGTGCTGCCACAGGAGTATAATTCGTTGTTAAGCAAAGAACTTATTTATACCGCCATTACCCGAGCAAAACGTTATTTTAGTGTATTTTGTAATGAAAATATTTGGCTAATGGCAGTACGTAATCAGACAATCCGTCACAGTGGATTAGCTGAACAAATTAAGCAATATTTTAATCAGGAGGAATAAGATGTTGGTCGCTATTCCGGCATTAAGTGATAATTATATTTGGTGTTATAGCCGAGATAACTTACACGCGCTATTGATCGATCCCGCAGAAGCAGAGGCAGCCGAAAAATTTTTAGCCAAAAGTCAGTTAAAATTAGAAGCGATTTTAGTTACCCACAATCATGCTGATCATACTGGCGGTGTAGCACAATTACGTGAAAAATACCCGCACGTTCCTGTCTATGCGCCCGCAGAAGTAGGCACCCCATTGGCAACTCATATTGTCGATTCAGGTATTCATCACACGCCATATTATACTCTGCACGTTTTTACTACTGGCGGGCATACCGCAAGACATATCAGCTTTGTGGTCGATAATCATCTATTTTGTGGAGATACACTGTTTTCACTAGGTTGCGGACGAGTATTTACCCGTGATTATGCGCAAATGTTTGCTTCGCTAGAAAAAATCAAACAACTTCCAGACGATACGGTTGTTTGCCCGGCACATGAATATACATTGAGTAATCTACGTTTTGCACAAAGTGTTACTACTTCGCCAGCTTTAGCGGAATATGCTAAAAAAGTGGAAAAATTACGTCAGCAACAGCAGCCTACTGTACCAACAACTTTAGGCTTAGAAAAACAATTAAATCCTTTTTTACAATGTTCCGATGTGACAAGTTTCATTGCATTACGGGAAGCGAAAGATAATTTTTGAAAATAAATAAGATATGATATCCCATAGATTTTTAAAACAGTCTAGATAAATATCGAACCATTTGGAGTAGTTTACTCTTTTTGTTAAGAGCAACACGAAGATTGGTATTATTAGTAATTATTTTGCCTATTTTTCGTAAAAATAGGCTGTATATGCTACCGCACTTAATATAGCCATGTCTTTTTGCTTTTGTTGTTCACCCATTAACTATTCTCCTTTAATCATATTATTTAAAAAGAGTATTGATACAATATATTAAATAATTTATCCAAATTATCTGGTCCATCACAAAAAATTAACTCAGAACCAGGTCCCATTAAAGTCCAATATTGCCCTGATACACTATTAATACTTAGTATTGTTTTTTGTAGAAAAACATCATAAACCAAGTAAGAGTAGTTATTAAATATATTTAAATAACTTGTTTTTCTTGAATAAAGAATAACGCCTGAATATATATATCCCTCGATAAACTTAAACTTTTTTCCATTAATATTTATAACAGATGGAACTAATTTTTTTCTGATGGAGTTAAAGAATTATAAATAGAGTTTGAAAGTTTTCTGTATTCAGCATAATCTTTAATTGGTCTTAGCTTCTTGATACCTCGCTGTTTTTGCCATTCTTCTACTGGCATAAATACCTTAACTGTATCATCAGCGATTGCACAACGGATTGGTGTCGTGATTTCGGCAATAATCCTATCATAATTGATAAGCAGTAATAATATTATAAACACAACACAGCAAATATGATTAGCAATACAACAATGTTCTTCAGACTTAGAGCGAGAAGCAAAAACATTATAAATATCTTTATATTTTTTACTTACTTTCTTTATTAGCCAACGACACATTTCTTACCTTATACAGGGGATACATACTTAATTGATAACTATACTTAATGACAACAATAAAAATCAATATGAACTTGAATAGATTAGAGAGAGGTATTTTTAAATAATTACGGGCGTATTAATAAAAAATATCGACACTATAAAAATAAACCTACGATGAGAAAATCGTAGGTTTAGCAATAATTAAAAAAGTTACAATCATTTGATTTATTTAAAGATACTGTGCAAACTGGCTTTGTATATTAACTAACTGCTGTTTAGTCAGCATAAATACGCCATCGCCACCACGTTTAAATTTCAACCATTCAAATGGCACAGTCGGGAATTGTTCGATTAAATGCACCATACTATTGCCTACTTCACAAATTAATACGCCGTTATCATTTAAGTAATCAGCAGCATGCGCAATAATCCGTTTAACTAAAATTAAACCATCTTCTCCAGCTTCTAACCCTAAAATTGGTTCGTGCGAAAATTCGACTGGCATATCGGCAATATCTTCCGCATCAACATACGGTGGATTGCTAACAATCAGGTCATAGCCATCATTCGGTAAATTATTAAAGAGATCGGATTGTAATGGGAAAACTTGGTGCTCTAAATGGTGGTGAGCAATATTGATTTCAGCGACATTCAGCGCATCTAGCGAAATATCTACGGCATCAATTTCGGCATTTGGGAATTTATCTGCACAAGCAATCGCAATACAGCCACTACCAGTACACATATCTAAAATGCGTTTTGGTTCACTGCGTAATACTCCAGTAAAGCCATCTTCAATTAATTCGCCAATTGGTGAGCGCGGCACTAACACGCGTTCATCGACATAAAATTGTAATCCACAAAACCAAGCAGAATGGGTTAAATACGCCACTGGTTTGCGAGTTTCGATACGTTCAACGACTAAAGAGAGTAGCTTTTGTTTTTCAATTTCAGTTAAGCGAGATTGATATAATTCGCTCGGAAGATCGAGTGGTAAATGTAGGGTGGACAAAACAAGTTGTAAGGTTTCATCCCAAGCATTATCAAAGCCATGCCCATAAAAAATATCCGAAGCATTAAAATAACTATATGTCCAACGTAAAAAATCTTGAATAGTTTGTAGATTTGATAGCGGTGAGTTGAGTTGGATTTCTTCAATAATTTCTTGATTAAAAAGTACTTGTTCAGTCATAAAATTCACTGTGATTAATAGGAGAAAAGAATCGTATTTATACCATATTTTCCGAAACAGGTGGTAGTGTGATAGAATAGCGCGCGGTTAAATTTGGTGAGGAAACTATGGATTCACAAGATCAATCTTTATTTCAAGAATTCGTTAAAGATATTAAGCCATTAAAACAAGACACTGTCACATTTTCTATTAAACATAAACGTAACCTACAATTACAGCGACAACAAAAAAAAGAAATCCGTGAAAAAGAGGATACGTTATTCTATTTTTCTGATGAATATGAACCTTTATTAGATGAAACAGGTAGTCGCTATCTGCGAGCAGGTGAAGATCATTATCAATTAAAGCGATTACGCCGTGGTGATTTTGTCCCTGATCTATTTTTAGATTTACATGGGCTAACCAGAGAAGAAGCAAAACAGGAGTTAGCTGCGTTGTTGTTAGCTTGTGAAAAAGAGCATCTGGCTTGTGCTTGTGTGATGACGGGATATGGGAGTTTCACTTTAAAAAATCAGATCCCACGCTGGTTAGTACAACATCCGAAAGTCATTGCCTTTCACCAAGCGCCCAAAGAGTGGGGCGGTGATGCTGCCTTATTAGTATTGATCGATGTTGGTGAAGAAGTATTATTCTAATATGCGTTATTGGCTTTGTTGTTTGCTGTTTTTGCTATTAAATTCGGTTGCCGTTGCACACCCGCACGCTTTTATTGATATGCAAAACCAATTCTTAATTGAACAAAATCGGTTGGTGGGTATTCGTATGCAGTGGTTAATGGATGAAATTTCCTCATCTGAGGTAATTTATGAAATTGAAAGCAGTACAAATAAGGAAAAAACGGTCAAGCAATTAACTGCAGAAATTATGCAAAATATTGTTAATCAACATTATTTTGCTTATTTTTATGATCAAAATCGACAACCAATCCCTTATACCAAGCAACCACAAAATAGTGAGCTACACGTGGTAAACAAACATCAATTACAGATTAAATTCGATGTGATGCTAAGCAAACCACGCGACCTAACTCAACAACAAGCTACGCTGTTGATTTATGATCCTACTTATTACATTGCGATGTTATACCCGAATAAAAACAGTATGACCTTTAATCAAGCGACACAATGTCAATTACAGATTGTTGAGCCTGAACCAAATAAGGCAATGCAAAATTACGCAGCCAGTTTAGATAAAAACGCTGAAGAGGATACTTCACTCGGTGTTCTTTTCGCACAAAAGGTAACCTTATCATGCCCTTAATTCGCCGTTTTACATTACTGTTATTTGTCTGTTTTGGTGTTATTTTTATTGGGTTAATCTTATTTTATCCGTCTGTATTTCATGCTATTTTCAATTTACAACGTTGGTTTCATCACGCGATCAGCGACACATTACAACATCTTAATCAATCTTCATCTCATACACCGTTATTCTTAATTTTATTATGTTTTGGCTATGGTGTTTTTCATGCCGTTGGACCAGGACATGGAAAATTTATTTTGACGAGTTATCTCACGACAAACGCTACTTATGTTAAGCAGAGTATGGGATTAGCGATGTTATCTTCTTTGGTTCAAGGCTTAGTTGCGATTATTCTCACTACCGTAGTTATTGCGATTTTTAATTTACCGACCTATTTTTATAAACTCTCGCAACAGTGGTTAGAAAGATTTAGCTTTATTTTAATGATTGGGTTAGGTGTTTGGTGGTTGTGGCGAGCGTATCGCCAATATCGTCATCAAGCTGTTTCTCATCAACATCAAATAAAAATTAAAAAATGTTATCCTACAAAGGCGCCACAGCTTGTAGTACAGCCACTGCAATCGAATTTATTTTCTCTCTCAGGAAGCTGTGATTGTGGACATCAACATCTACCATCAACACACCAATTAGCACAAGCCAAAGATTGGCAATCTCAACTAATGATTATTTTAAGTATTGGTGCAAGGCCTTGCTCTGGGGCGATTTTAGTGTTGTTTTTATCTTACCTATTAAAACTATACCCTTATGGTATTCTTGCTGTGATCGCGATGTCTATTGGTACAGGCTTAACATTAAGCGGATTCGCATTATTGGTGTTATTCGCTCGTCAGAAAGCGGTGCAATTAAGTGCTTGGTATTTGCAACCTCGCTATAATCAACAACTTGCTTATTGGGTTAAAGCTATATTAAGTGTGTTATTAATCTATATGGGCGTTGCGTTGCTTTATGGTTCAACATTACCAGTGAGCGGTGGTAGGGCATTGTTTGGTTAATTTTAACATTATTAATAATTTTTTAAATAATTTCTATACAATTAATTAAATTTTTTGATATTTTATAATACGCAGCCAATTTAATTAGATATGGTTGTTTTTATATTAAATATCAGCACAACAAATTAAACTTAATTAGTAAGGAAATTATTATGAAAAGCTTCAAATTTTTATTCGCTATATTTTTAGTCGGATGTCCTCTATTTTCTGCTGCTGACCAAGGCAAAGTAACAGGAACAGCATTTCTGCATACTCAAGTATCGATAGATAAAGGGATTGATAATGCTGAAATTGCTCTACCTGCGAGTATTACTAATGGAAAAGTATTTCAGGGCAAATTAAAAGATGCACCTGCAACACAGGGAAAAGCCCCAGTAGTCGTTTTTTTACATGGTTCATCAGGGCTAAATCCTAAATTAGGCTATGATATTTGGCAAAAATGGTTAGCAGAGAATGGTATTGCAAGTTTTATGTTTGACAGTATGCAATTAGAAAATAGAGTAAGTTATACATCACCAATTGATAAGAATATCTATGAAAAAATCCATCAATTACGTAGTAGTGAAATTAAAATTTCTCTAGATGCATTAGCAAAACAGCCTTGGGCGGATATTTCTCACTTATTTTTAGCTGGTACTAGCGAAGGAGCTGTGCCAGTTGCACGTTATGATGGAGATGCTTTTATTGGAAAATTAATTTATTCTTGGTCTTGTGAAGATAACTATTTCGTTAAATCTCATCAAACAAGTTTAAAAGCTGTTCCGACTATCAATATTATGAGTTCAAAAGATAAGTATTTTTCTACAGCTAATAGTTATATTGGTAATGAAGCTGCAATAGGAAATTGTTCTCAAACTTTTGCTAAAGCGGAAAAACCAGAAAACTTCCAAGTCATTTTAATTCCTAATGCGCCACATACATTAATTAATCTTCCTGCAGCTCGTTCAGCTACATTAGGCTTTATTGATGGTGTGTTGAAAAGTGCTAAATAAAATGAAGAAGTAAGGAATGGTGCGACCGGGTGGACTCGAACCACTGACCCCCACCATGTCAAGGTGGTGCTCTAACCAACTGAGCTACGGTCGCATTGTGAAAAACCCCGCCATTATAATGTGCTAATCAAGAATTGCAAAACTTTTTTAAAGTAACTGGTTTTAACCGACTAAAAAGAACACAAATTGTTGGTGAAAAATACAAAATATTTCTAATTAAAGGTAAGTAGCCTCGCTACCTACCTTTACTTTATATTCTATGGCATTTCACTCATTTTATTTCAACCAAGCCTGAAAACTCGGCAAATTAAGTAAACGTTGTTGATAACAACGAGATATTTCAGAGAGATAATTTTCTAAACCATAAGTCGCAATACGACTTGCTACTGGCAAGAAAAAAGCATCTACTGCGGTAAAAGTTTTACCCGCTAAATAAGGACCTTTAAATTGAGTTAAACCTTCTTGCCAAAGTTGATCGATCCGTTTTAAATCAGCGACCACGTCTTCTGAGACTTCAGTCAAAGGGGAGGTAACTAATGGATTAAAACCACAAACTTGACGTAGTTTCATAAAACCAGAATGCATTTCAGCACAAGCACTTCTTGACCAAGCTCGAGCCGTTTTATCTGCGGCCCAGACTTGAGGATAATCTTCCGCAATATATTCAACGATTGCCAAACTATCCCAAATAATTTGATTATTAGCGTGTAATACGGGGATTTTTGCAGTAGGTGAGAATTTCACGAATGTTTGTCGCTGTTTTTGTCGATCTTCAAGAAAATTGACTTGAATCTCTTCAAATGGAATCGCTAATTCTTTGAGCAAAATCCATGGACGCAATGACCAAGAAGAGAGTGGTTTACTGATATAAAGTGAATACATATGTTCCTCCTTTATGAATATAGAATCAGTTACATTGCGATAAAAAATAAGCCAAATGATTTATCTCATTTGGCTTACTCTCAGTAATTATTCTGTTAATTGAAATTAGAATGATGCGTTTCTTGGTGAACGAGGGAATGGAATAACATCGCGGATATTTTGTACACCAGTCACATAAACAATTAAGCGTTCAAAACCAAGACCGAAGCCTGAGTGAGGTACAGTACCATAACGGCGTAAATCACGATACCACCAATAGTCTTCTTTTTTCAAGCCCATTTCATCCATACGTTTATCAAGTACATCTAAACGTTCTTCACGTTGTGAACCACCGATAATTTCACCGATTCCCGGCGCTAACACATCCATTGCGGCAACAGTCTTTCCATCATCATTTAAACGCATATAGAAAGCTTTGATGTCTTTAGGATAGTTTTTCACAACCACTGGTGATTTAAAATGTTCTTCTGCTAAATAACGTTCATGCTCAGATGAAAGATCGATACCCCATTCAACTGGGAATTCGAAATCTTTACCACATTGTTTCAGAATTTCAATCGCATCAGTGTAATCTACTTGAGCAAAGTCAGAATTGATGAAATTTTGTAAACGGGTAATTACGCTGCTATCAATATGTTTTGCAAAGAATTCCATATCATCCATACGTTCATCTAAAACTGCTTTAAACACATATTTCAACATATCTTCTGCTAATTTAGCGTTATCCGCTAATGTCGCAAAAGCAACTTCTGGTTCAACCATCCAGAATTCCGCTAAGTGGCGAGTTGTATTAGAGTTTTCAGCACGGAATGTTGGACCAAAAGTATAAATTTTACTTAATGCACAAGCGTAGGTTTCGCCATTTAATTGACCTGATACAGTTAAGAACGACTCTTTACCGAAGAAATCTTGACTAAAATCGATATCGCCTTGTTCAGTTTTCGGCAAATTGGTGAGATCTAATGTAGAAACACGGAACATTTCACCAGCACCTTCTGTATCAGAAGCGGTAATTAATGGGGTAGCGACCCAATAGAAACCTTGTTCATTAAAGAAACGATGAATCGCTTGGGCAAGACAGTGACGTACCCGTGCTACTGCACCGATCAGGTTAGTACGTGGACGTAAATGTGCAACTTCACGTAAATACTCAATAGAGTGGCGTTTTGCTGCCATTGGATAGGTATCTGGATCTTCTACCCAGCCACAAACCTCAATATTTTCTGCTAATAATTCAACGGCTTGGCCAGATGCTGGTGATTCTACAACTTTACCTGTCACAATAACTGAACAACCAGCAGTTAAACGTAAAATTTCTGACTGATAATTTTCAATAGTTTGTTCAATAACAACTTGGATAGGGGAGAAGCATGAACCATCATAAACAGATAAAAATGAAACGCCTGCTTTTGAGTCACGTCTAGTACGTACCCAACCGCGTACTGTTGTGGACGAACCAATCGCCACATCGCCTTTTAAAATTTCGGCGACTGATTTAGCTTGTGTCATAGTAACCTCAATGAATTTCTTGTTTTTAAATAAGCACGTCATTCTACAATACTTTGCTAACTGGATAAATGCAGAAATATAAAACTAGTAGAATTTATCAACAAATTTTTAAAATTAAAAAAAATTTAAAAATAAAGTGTGAGATTTTTCTCAAATTTGATCCAAATCACTTGAGAGTGGTGCGAAAAATTCGTATAAAAAACAAAATTATTATCTTATGGAGTCGAGCAGTTTTTGAGCAGCTGTAAATGTACGTATTATGACAAAGCAGTTAATGAATTCACCACAAAAATTACAACATTTAGGGTCTATTTATCGTTTAATTGAACAATTTGATTTAATTTCACGGATTGATTTATCAAAAATTTCAGGGCTAGCCCCAGCTAGTATTACTAACTTCACACGTGATTTAATCGATTTAAAATTAGTGATAGAACGCACTACGCAAACGCCTATTGTAAGAGGGCGTCCTGCAGTTGGATTGGCGATTTCTCCTTTTTATTGGCAATCGTTATGTGTTGTATTAAATGAAAGAGAAATTACTATTTTCTTGTGTGAGTTAAATGGTAAAACTGTTGCTAGCAAAACTTTCCCGTTACAAGCTAAACAGTATCAAAATTTAGCAAACTTACTCGCAGAAAATTTACGTGATTTCCAAGCAGAATTTCGTTCTCAAGTGATGCAAATTTTTGCTATTTCAGTGGTTGTAGAAGGGCAGTTAAACCGCCAACAAACAGGAATTCAGCGCTTAGGGCAGTTTGAAATTGATGTTGAGTTACAAACTATATTAAGTGATGAATTTAATTTACCAATTATTTTATCTGAATACTTTCCGGCTTGGGTATTTGCTGAATCAAGCTTAGGGGCAGCAATTAGTAGCGAGAACGTTATCTACTTACAAGTAGATGATGTGATTAATATGAGTGTTTCTATTAAAGGGAAAATGATTCAAGGCAATAAACAGCAACGAATGAATATAGATCGAGTTTGTTTGCCAATGTTAAGCCCGTTATCTACTATTATTAGCGAACATTTATTGCCTGAAGATGCACAACAGTTACAACATCATGTAACTTATTCCGCGATTTATCGTTTAGTAAATCATCTTTTACCGAACGATTTAGAAGATAATGCACAAAAAATTGAATACCTTTGTGAATTGGCTAATCAAGGTAATCAATCTGCGATTGATATTTTACAATATGTAGCAGATGGAATTTCTTATGTCTTAATGAATCTAGTGAATATTTTTTCATCCGATAAAATTATGATCAATTCGAGTTATTTGGGTGCAAATACGATTTTTGTTGAACATCTAAAACAGAAGTTAAATGAAAATTTACTACTCGATCAACATAAGGTCGATATTATCACAGGGCATTATGCGCAGAATAATGCGGTTGTAGCGAGTGCGATGGTGAAAAAATACCTTTACAATGGCGATTTAATTGGTTCTTTAATGTAATTCTATCCCAGTAATTAAAATAGATAGAATTTACTGTGATTACCTCGAGAATATCGAGGTAATTTTTTATCTTCAATTTGACTAAGTTGACAAATGCGATGCCTAAAGCGCATAAAAAGAAAAACCCCTGTTCCATAAAGGAACAGGGGGAAGTTTCAATGAATAAAATAAAAAAAACATTTGCTTACGCGTTTGCAGTCACTAGCGGTTACTAAGACCGGCAAAAAAATAAAAAGTTCAAAAAAATCTAAAAAATTTTTAAAAATAATAGAAAAAATATTTTTTATATTAAAATCAAATAGTTATTTTTGTATCAAAGCATAATTTTTCTACCGCTTTCTGCGCTAAGATAAACTTTCTCAATTAAGTCTAATACTTTTGCTGCTTGTTCTGCGGTTACTTGTAATGATTCATCAGCCGTTAATGCAGCATAAATATTGTCATAATAGGCTTGATAATTGCCAGATACAGTTTCTAATGCTGTACAAATATGTACGCCATTTACTTCTGTATTGAGTGTTCCCCAAAATGCTTTATCTTCTTTATTCCAATCTCCTTTAGGAACAACACCCGCCATCAATAAGGCTTCTTGGTTATCTATTTCATATTTTACATACGATCCGAGTGTGCCATGCATTGCAATACTTGGTCCTTTTTCCCGTACATATTTACTTGATGACATGACTACTTTTTTATCTTGATAATAGAAATAGATTTGGAAATTATCTTCTCCTAATGAACCTTGGTGTTGGTAGCGTAAATCAGCATATAACGCCTGAGGCAGCCCAAATAGATGAACCACATGATCGATTAAATGAACGCCTAGATCATAAACTAAACCGACACCTCGTTCGCCAGTTTCTTTCCATGCTTTGCTATTTTTTGCTTGAGTATAGCGATCATAGTGAATTTCATAATCTACAATATCGCCTAACAAGCCACTCTTTAATAGTTGTTTTACGGTCAAAATCCCATTATCCCAACGGCGGTTTTGATAAACAGAAAGCTTAACTTGATGTTGTTTCGCTAATTCGGCAAGCTCTTTTGCTTCCGCAGCAGTAACACTTAATGGTTTTTCTACAATAATATGTTTGCCGGCTAAAATCGCTTTTTTCGTGAAATCATAATGGGTCAAATTTGGTGTGGTAATGATGACGAGATCAACATCATCAGTTAATAGCTCTTCAAATTGACGTACAGTAGTAATTTGAGGATATTTGGTTGCTACTTTATTCCCTGTACGTTCAAAAATTTTCACCACTTGGAATCGCGGATCATTCAATAAAAAAGGGAGGTGAAATACATTGGCTGACATACCAAATCCAGCAATTCCAACACGTATCACTTGTTGCATAGATAAAATCTCCTTATCATACTATTTAATTTTTTCTAATCGAGTAAATAAAATCTCTTCAGGTAAACGTTGAATATGACGTAAACGGAAGAAGAGTAGGCAAGCCACAGTCGTTAAACAAACAACAAAACCAATCCAAAAGCCAGCAGCTGTCATATGAGGAACAATCCAATCAGTTAAGCCAAGAACATAGCCAACAGGCATACCTACCACCCAATAACCAAATAGAGAGATCCACAACACTGATTTAGTATCTTTATAGCCACGCAAAGCACCACCGATAATGGTTTGTGTCGTATCTGAAAATTGATAAACAGCAGCAAAAATTAACAATGATGATGCCATAATAATGACGTTTTGATCACTAACAAAAATACTGGCAATATTTTGCCGAAATAATAAGGTAATGGTTGCGGTAAATAAGGTAACAGTAAGTCCTAAACTTAAAGCACAAAACGTAAATTGTTTAGCTTGTAATGCATTACCTGCCCCCAAACTTTGCCCAACAAGAATAGTCGTTGCCATCGAAATTGACATTGGCAACATATAAATGAATGAGCTGGTATTTAAGGCAATTTGATGGCTAGCAATAATTTCTGCGCCAAACGGCGAAATTAGCAGCGAAATGATACAAAAGAGCAGCACCTCACAACAAATTGATACTGCAATAGGGAAACCAAGACGCACTAACTTATTTAGCGTTTTTGGATTTGGTTTTTCAATAATTTGCTCAAAAATGTTGAGATCACGTTGGCTTGGTACGTTATAGCAATAAATAATAATAAGCAGGAATGCTACCCAGTTTAAAATCATTGTTGCAATTCCACATCCTACGGCACCAAAAGCAGGAACGCCAAACGAACCATAGATAAAAATATAGTTTAACGGGATATTTAACAATAAGCAGGTAAACGCAATCACCATAGCTGGTTTGGTTTTAGCAATACCATCATTTAAACAACGAAAGTTCATCATTAATAAATAAGGTAATGCCCCAAACGCCATCACTTGGAGATAACCTTCGGTAATATTTGCTAATTCTGCATCCATTCCCATTAAATCAATAATAAATCGACTGTTATAAACAATTAGAAAGATAGGAATACTAATTGTTACCGCAATCCAGATTCCTTGACGAACTTGATGGGCAATTAATTTACGTTTACCCGATCCATTTAAGTAGGAAATCGTTGGTGGCAAAGCTAATAGCAAACCTTGTCCAAATAGCAGCAATGGGAACCAAATTGAAGCTCCCACAGAAATTGCAGCCATATCTTTTGCACTAACACGACCCGCCATAATAGTATCGGTTAGTCCCATTGAATTTTGTGCGACTTGTGCAATCAGAATAGGCGATGCAAGTTTAATCAATTCAATAATTTGTGTTTTATATCTTTGCCAATTTGTCATAGAATGTCCGACGTTTGTAATTTTAGTTAGTTGCCTTTTCTAACATACAGCAGTAACAAGATTTTTTCATTTAAGGAGAAAAGTATGTTTACAGGAATTATTCAAGGAAAAGCAAAAATCCATGAAATTAAAGCGAAAGATAATTTTAGAACACACATTATAAAAATGCCACAGGATTTATTGTCTGGTTTGACGTTAGGTGCTTCTGTTGCACATAACGGCGTTTGTTTAACAGTCACCAAAATTGAAGGCGATTTAATCAGTTTCGATTTAATGCAAGAAACGTTGAAAATTACCAATCTAGGCGAATTAAAAGTTGGCGATGAAATTAATGTAGAACGTGCTATGAAGATTGGTGATGAAGTCGGCGGACACCTATTATCTGGGCATGTGTACTGTACGGCAGAAATTGAACAAATCTTATCTTCACCGAATAATCGTCAAGTTTGGTTTAAATTACCTAATCAAGAGGTTATGAAATATATTTTAACTAAGGGCTATATTGCGGTTGATGGTATTAGTTTGACGATTGGTGAAGTAAAAGAACAATCTTTTTGCGTTAATTTAATTCCAGAAACGTTACAACGTACCATTCTTAGTCAAAAACAAGTACATGATAAAGTGAATATTGAATTGGATTCACAAACACAAGCTGTGGTAGATACGGTAGAGCGTTATTTAAGTCAGCAAAAATAGATAAGATTTTATTGAATATAACAAGGGCTAATTTTGATGATAAATTAGCCTCAGAGTGCGGACAAATCTAAATTTACTCACAATCTTAATAAATGTTTAATGGGTTCCATCTCACACTTGTCCGAATGTAAATAAGATTTTCAGGCAAAAAAAGTGATCATTTTTCGAACGTAGTGAGAAAAATCTCTGTTTTTTGCCGCCCGGAAAATCTTATTGGAATGAGGATTAGCAAGTGTGCGAGGTTTGCTTCGTTTTCTTTACACAAGTAAAGAAAATGAAGTCGCCCTTTAGGGCGAAACCTAAATGTTAATTAAAACAAGAATATCTAAAAAATATTAAATAGACTTTGCCATCAAATTAATGGGTTATAAATTAGCCCTTTTGTTTATATAAAAATTAAGCAAGTTTTTTAACTGATTTACGGATAATTAACTCTGGATGCATTTCAATTCGAGCAGGTTCTTTATTTTTATCTGTCATCCGAGCAATTAACAGATCGATTGCCATAATCCCTAAACGCATTTTGGATTGATGTACAGTGGTTAATGGCGGTGCATAAAAACGGGAAGCATGAATATCATCATAGCCAATAATTGAAATATCTTCTGGTACTGAAAGTCCTTTTTCGCCAATTGCAGAGATTGCACCTAACGCCATCACATCATTACAACAAAAAACAGCGGTTGGTAATTCATCTTGGATCAAGATCTTATTCATACATTCAAACCCATCTTCAGGTTCAAAATGTCCTTCTAACACCCAATTTTGATTAATTGGTAATTTTGCTTCTTCCATCGCTTTAACATAGCCATCGTAGCGTGTTTTTGCGGTTGTTTTATCTAAATCACCCGCAATAATACCAATTTTCTTATGCCCAGAATCAATCAAATATTTTGTCGCTAAATAGCCACCTTCAAAGCTATTATCTTGAATTACATCCATATTAGAATTGTTAGGACCCCAGTCCATTACGACAATTGGCAGAGTAGTAAAGTGAGCAAAGAGATCTTTGGAATCCTGTGTATATTCTGAACACATTACCATAATACCATCTACTCTTTTTTTCACTAACATATCTAAATGATTGCTGATTTTTTGGAAATTATTTTGTGTATTGCATAAAAATAAAGAATAACCCTGTTGATAGCAATATTCTTCAACGGCATGGACAATTTCAGCAAAATAAGGTGTTTCACTGGTTGTTATCATCATTCCAATTGATTTGGTTGTATTTACTTTTAAGCTACGAGCAACAGCACTGGGTGAGTAGTTAAGTTGTTGGATTGCGTCCCAAACTAATTTAGTTGTGTCCTCAGCAACAAAGCGAGTTTTATTAATTACATGAGAAACTGTTGTAGTTGATACCCCTGCTAATTTTGCGACATCTTTAATTGTTGCCATGATAACCTCCAAAAAAATTTGGGCTATTATAAAGATAAATATAGGAAATGTTAGTTTTTTTGTTAAATTTGTGCTCAAGTTCACAAAATTGGCTATTTTTATAAAAATAGTTAGACTGCTGACAAACCTAAGATTAGTAACAAGTCTTCATTAAATGTTTAATGGGTTCCCTCTTACACTTGCCCGAATGGAAATAAGATTTTCAGGCAAAAAAAGTGATCATTTTTCGAACATAGTGAGAAAAATCTCTGTTTTTTGCCGCCCGGAAAATCTTATTGGAATGAGGATTAGCAAGTGTGCGAGGGCGTACTTTCTTTTGCTTCGTTTTCTTTGTACGAGCAAAGAAAATGAAGTCGCCCTTTAGGGCGAAACCTAAATACTATTAGAGTAAAAATACTAGTTTTTATAAAAATAAATAAATTCTCGCAATAAAAAAGACTACCAATTTAATTTGATAGCCTTTCTTTTGAAGATATTCAAACTCGTTTTAGTTTTTATAGGTAGCTTGTTTCATATTACGAACAAATTCAGCTAATTCCGATAAACATTGTTGATGATTATCTAAATTTCGTTCGATAATTTTTACTACCGCTGAACCTGAGATTGCTCCAGCTGTTCCCGCAGCCAAAGCCTCTTTTACTTGTTGTGGTTGTGCAATACCAAACCCTTGTAAAAGCGGCGGTGCATTATGTGCTTTTAAGCGTTGGATTAAATCCTCTAAATTGCTTGCATGAGATTGATTTTCTGCACTTGTTACGCCAGCACGAGAAACAAGATAAGTATAACCTTGGCTCGTCTTAGCAATACCTTCTATTGTTTTTTCATTGGCATTCGGTGGGCAAATAAATACAGGCTGAATATTAAATTTATGTGCACTTTCTAGATAATCTGCCGCTGCAAATAGAGGAATATCTGCGACTAAAACTGCATCTACTCCAACTTGTTGGCAGCGTTGATAGAAACCATCTAATGTTTTGGCATAAATCAAATTCGCACAAAGTAATAAACTAATTGGAATTTCAGGATATTTAGCACGAACTTTCTCTAATAATTCAAAGCAAGCATCTGTACTAAATCCGGCAGATAAGACACGATTATTTGCGGCTTGAATCACTGGCCCATCAAGTAACGGATCAGAGAAAGGAAAACCTAACTCTAACGCATCTGCACCATTATCTACTAATGTACAAATAATTTCGAAAGAGCGGTCAAGTGTTGGATCACATAAAGTCACGAAAGGAACAAATGCCCCCTGGTTTTGTTGTTGTAATTTAGCAAAAAGTTGATTAAACCGACTCATAATTAAGCTCCTTTCGCATTTAAGATTTTATCCACAGTGAAAATATCTTTATCACCACGGCCTGAAAGATTAACCACTAAGATTTGTTCTTTTTCTGGGTTTTGTTTGATCAGTTTCAAGGCATAAGCAAGTGCATGAGAGGATTCTAATGCAGGAATAATCCCTTCATGTTGAGCTAACTCTTGGAAGGCGGCTAAAGCTTCATCATCTGTAATAGATACGTAATTTGCACGTCCTGTACTATGCAGATAAGCGTGTTGTGGTCCAACAGACGGGAAGTCTAATCCTGCTGAAATAGAATAAGATTCTTCAATTTGACCATCTTTGGTTTGCATTAATGGGGATTTCATCCCAAAATAAATACCGACTGAACCATGGCCAAGAGGTGCACCATGCTCCCCCGTTTCAATGCCTTTTCCAGCAGGTTCTACACCAATTAATTGCACAGTTTGTTCATCAATAAAATCAGCAAACATTCCAATGGCATTTGAACCACCGCCAACACAAGCAATAACTGCATCAGGCAGACGTCCTTCGCGCTCTAGCACTTGACGTTTGGTTTCTTCACCAATCATTTTCTGAAATTCACGCACAATGGTTGGGAATGGATGTGGACCAGCCGCAGTACCTAATAAATAATGTGCTTTATCGTAATTTGCTGACCAGTCACGCATTGCTTCACAACACGCATCTTTTAATGAACAAGAGCCTTTATTCACAGAAATGACTTCAGCACCCATTAAACGCATACGGAAAACGTTCGGTGATTGACGCTCTACATCCTTTGCTCCCATATAAATGCGGCATTTTAAACCTAACATTGCACACGCTAATGCCGTAGCAACACCATGTTGTCCCGCACCCGTTTCCGCGATAATTTCGGTTTTTCCCATACGCATTGCTAAGAGTGCTTGTCCTAATACTTGGTTTGTTTTATGTGCACCGCCATGCAATAAATCTTCACGTTTCAGGTAAAGTTTGGTTTTACTGCCTTTAGTTAAGTTTCGGCATAAGGTTAATGCGGTTGGTCGTCCAGCATAATTTTTTAGTAGATCATTGAATTGACGTTGGAATTCTGGATCTTGGCGAGCTTCAACAAATGCTTTTTCTAATTGTTGTAGTACAGGGACGAGAATTTCAGGAACATACATTCCGCCAAACTCACCAAAATAAGGGTTTAATAAAGTATCACTCATAATGATTCATCCTAACTTTTCATAATTTTTTCAAAAATAGTTTTTAATTTCTCTGCATCTTTGATGCCTGGTGCAGTTTCTGCGCCAGAATTAATATCTAATCCTAAACAATGCTGCGCCATCGCACTCTCAATATTTTCTGCATTTAACCCTCCTGCAAGCATAATTTTGCCTTTCCAATCAATTGGCAATAGTGTCCAGTCAAATATCTGTCCTGTACCGCCTTGTTGATTTTTTAATTGTGTATCAAACACATAACGGTCAACATTGCTGTCTGGCTGAAAAGTGACTTGTCCAGATGTTGGATCAACACCAACAGCACGCCAAATTTGGCATGATTGTGGTAATTGCTGGCGTAATTGCTGAATAAAATTGCTATCTTCTTTGCCATGTAGCTGTACTGCAAATAGTGATAATTGTTGGCTTAATGTCACAATTGTTTCAATGGATTGATTTTGAAATACGCCCACATAACGTAATGGTGCTGCTGTCATAACTTGTTGTGCTTGCGATAAGGTAAGACAGCGAGGGGAGTGTTCTGCAAAAATCAACCCACCATATAATGCCCCCTGTTGATAAGCAACGGCTGCATCTTCTGCACGTGTTAACCCACACACCTTATTTTCACCATAAATAATCGCTCTTACTGCAGCATTAAGATCATGGCTTCCCATTAAACTGCTGCCAATCAAAAATGCATGTGCAACAGGTTTTAATTCTCGTACTTGTTGATGTGTATAAATACCTGATTCACTAATAATAATACGATCGTTAGGAATATTCGGCGCTAATGTTAAGGTACGTTGTAAATCGACAGATAAGTCATGCAAATTACGGTTATTAATCCCAATAACTTTTGCTTCTAATGCAATGGCACGTTGTAATTCTTCTTCATTTGAGGTTTCTGTTAATACCCCCATTCCTAATGAGTGAGCTAAATCAGCCAAAATGCGATAAGTATTATCATCAACAACGGATAACATTAAAAGAATAGCATCTGCTTGATAATAGCGTGCTAAATAGACCTGATATTCGCTAATCATAAAATCTTTGCAAAGAACAGGCTGCTTAACCAATTTGCGTACTCTTGGTAAATAAGCAAAATTCCCTTGAAAATACTTTTCGTCAGTTAGCACAGAAATTGCACTGGCATAATGACGATAAACTGAGGCAATCCCTTCTAGATCAAACTCTTCTCGAATTAATCCTTTTGATGGCGAAGCCTTTTTACATTCTAAAATAAAAGCAGGAATTTCATGTGTACCTTGAGCTAAAGCTTGGTAAAAATCACGATCACTCTGTTCAATTTGATCTTTAAATTGCGCTAATGGAAAGTTTGCTTGTTGTGTTTTTACCCAATCTAATTTATCAGCCACAATTTTTTGTAATACGGTGGCTTTTTGTTGAAGTGTTTGTGAAAAATCTTGTGTGATCATATAACATTAATCTCTTAATACTGCGTTAATTTTTCTAATGTTTGCAAGGCGTTACCGCTTGCTAAATGTTCTAAGACTTGTTGAGTTGTTTGTTTCAGATCGTTGTAGCCAAATAATTTGAGAAGCAGCGCTGTATTTGCCGCAACAGCATTCATATGCGCATCACTGCCTTTACCTTGTAAAATCAAGCGGACAACCTCTGCATTTTCTGCTGGTTCACCACCTTTTATTGCTTCTAAGGATTGTGGTTTTAAACCAAAATCTTCCGCTGTTAATGTATAACGTTCAATAGCACCATTGATAATTTCCGCAACTTCTGTTGGTCCATGTAGTGCAACTTCATCTAAACCACTACCATGGATCACAACACTATGTTGATGACCTAATGCAAGAGCAGTTTCAGCATAAGGCTGGATTAACTGGGGATGATATACACCTAACATTTGATGTTTTGGTCGTGCTGGATTAATTAATGGTCCTAAGATATTAAAGATAGTCCGTGTTTTTAAAGCTTGACGTACGGGAATAGCGTGTTTAAAACCTCGATGGTATTGTGGCGCAAATAAAAAGCAAATTCCAATTTCATCAAGTGCTTGGCGAGCTGTATTGGCATCAAGATCTAAACGAACATTTAATGCAGAAAGTACATCACTTGATCCTGTTTTACTAGAAACACTACGATTTCCATGTTTAGCAACTCTGGCTCCCATACTTGCAGCAACAAGGGCACTTGTAGTCGAAATATTAATGCTATTTGCCCCATCACCACCAGTTCCTACAATATCAGCAAACACATAATCTGGCGTTGGGAAAGGCTCTGCTGCATTGATTAATGCAGTAACCGCACCACTAATTTCAGCCACTGATTCACCTTTGATTTTTAATGCAATCAAAGCACCTGCTAATTGTTCATTACTTAATTGACCTTGTAAAATTGCCGTAAAAAGTTGTTCGCTTTCAGTAGAGGAGAGCGTATTGCCATTGAATAATTTTTCGAGTATTTGTTGAGTTTCCATAATTATCTTCCCTAAATTTTTTATTAATTTTTGTTGTAATGCGAATTATCTGGCTAATAACCAATCAATAGTTTGTTTTAATAATTGTCCACCTTGCACGGTTAAAATGGATTCTGGGTGGAATTGGAATCCACAGATAGGCAGTGTTTGGTGACGAATTGCCATGACAATATGGTTATATTCCGCATTAACGATTAATTCTGCTGGAAGTTTTACTCCCATTAATGAGTGATAACGGGCAACGGGGAGAGGATTGGCTAATGATTGAAACATTGCTTGGTTATCATGTGTAATCTTAGATACTTTGCCGTGCATTACTTCACCTGCGTGTACAATTTCACCACCAAACGCTTCAATAATTGCCTGATGTCCTAAACAAATACCAATAATTGGACAACGATCTTTTACTGCCTGAATCAGTGGTAACATATTTCCTGCTTGTTGCGGATTTCCTGGTCCAGGGGAAAGGGCTAAAATTGTATTTGGTTGAGATGTCGCGGCTTTGATTAAAGTCTGTAAATCACAGTCATTACGATACACTGTCACGTTATGCCCTAGCACACGGAATTGATCAACCAAGTTATAGGTAAAAGAATCAAAATTATCGAGAAAGAGTATATTAGCCATAATTTATACATCCTTATTATTGGCAATTTGTCTGTTTAATTGCTTTAATCACCGCAGCTGCTTTATGACGAGTTTCATCTGCTTCCATTTGTGGATTAGAATCTAACACTTCGCCACAACCTGCTTGAATATAAGCAATACCATTCTGAACAAAGGCAGAACGAATCACAATACAGGTATCAAGATCACCATGAGAAGAGAGGTAACCAACCGCACCGCCATAACTATGTCTGCGTTGTTTTTCAAATTGATAGATAAGTTGCATTGCCTTAATTTTCGGTGCTCCCGTTAATGTGCCCATATTCATACATGCTTGATAGGCATGCAATGCATCTAATTCTGGTTTTAATTGACCTACTACACGAGAAACTAAATGCATAATATGCGAATAGCGATCAACCTGCATTAATTCCGCAACACGTCGAGTGCCACTGACACATACTCGAGCAATATCATTACGTGCTAAATCAACTAACATTAAGTGTTCAGATTGTTCTTTATGATCAAGACGTAACTCTAATTCTAAACGAGCATCTAATTCAGGATCGATTTGACCTTGACTGTCAAACCCACGAGGGCGAGAACCTGCAATCGGATAAATCTCTAATTGGCGAGTTGCTTCAGTATATTTCAAAGCACTTTCTGGTGAAGCACCAAATAGGGTAAAGTCATCATCTTGCATATAAAACATATAAGGACTTGGATTATTATGTTTTAGTTGCTGATATGTTGCTAATGGACTAGGGCATTCCAATGAAAAACGGCGAGATGGAACAATTTGGAATACATCGCCAATATTAATGTGGTGTTTAAGCTTTTCAATAATTGCTTTAAAAGCTTCATCTTCAATATTGACCGCTACTTCAGTAGAGGCATTTTGCTTATGCAATACCGTATCTTTTTCTTCATTTAATTGAAATATAATTGTTTTTGCTTGTTCAGAAATAGAAATTTTTTGTGATTCATCAAAGATATATGAATGGAGTTCAGCTTTTTCTGCTTGATGATCAATCACAACCAACTGTTCCGCTAAATAGAAGCTATAATCAGGAGAAACTAAACCATCATCTTCTAATACAATATCTTTCATAGGGATAAAATTTGCGACCAAATCATAGGCAAATAATCCTCCTAAGAAGATTGGCTGAGTATGTTGTTGATAAAGTGTTAAGATAGTACGTAATCCATCAAAAACGGTGAAAGCTTGCAGTTTGCTATCTTCATCTAACTCATTATTTAAAGTAGGGAAAGTAACGATTAATGCTAATTGTTGCTGAATAACGCTAACGCCAGTCTTAGCTTCAAACTGTTCTGCTAACTGTTTGATAACTTGTTCACCATTTGCAGTCAATGCTTGAAAAGAAACCGTTTGTTGTTCACATTTTACTTTTACCGCTGCTTTTGCAATTAATAGACTTTTTAAACTGTTTTTACTACCAATTTCTGCTGAATCTAACAGCAATGTATTACTTTTATTTTCACATAAACGCGCAAAAAGGGATGTGGTGTCTGCTTGATATGGAATTGATTGTTGAATAACTTCTAAAAAGGGCACGATAAAATCCTCTTACACTTCTTTATATCTTGTACTAGCAAAATAGTACGCTTGTAAATTTAGAAAAGCAAGCCAGTTTTTGTATTTATCTTAAATAAAAGAAGAAAAAGTGAACGGCTATAACAAAATGATATTTGTGCTAAGGCTTTGGCTTTGAAAATAAACGAGCATTGCTGAAACGATAAATCTTAACAGAATTGAGAATTGGTTGTTTAGTGTATTAGTTTACTTTAGATTGAAATATGATTATAGGATATAATATCTAGATATTTTAGTAATTTAACATAAAAAGCATTATTTTTAACTCTATCACAAAATTAATATAATGTATATTATGTTAAATATAATAAATGTGACATAAGAGGTGTTTTGTATCTATTGCTCTAACAATTCCTCTAACATTTATTTGTATAAATAAAAAGAAACTTGTGCTCTGCAACAAAGCACAAGTTTGTAACAAATTTTAGATAGAGATTATTTATTGTCTGAATATACGAATATTCGTGAAACCTTGATCTTTTAAATACAATGCTTGCAAACGGCTCATCACACCGCGCTCACAGAACAATAGATAATTTTTACTTTGATCTAATTCTGCAAATTGGCTAGATAATTTATAGAAAGGAATCTGTAAGATTGTTTGATTTTCCAATTCTAATGGTTTTTCGTCTGTTTCTTCTGGACTGCGAATATCAATAATCACATCATTTTGTTGCAATACAGACACCATTTCAACTTCCGGAACTTCTCGCTCTGTTTGTTCAGCTATTTGACGAATATCTAGATATTGAGCATTCCATACTGCATCTTCCAATAAAGAAAAATCGAAAAGTGACTCCTCTTCTTCAATTTTTACTTTAATGGCTTTTACTGTTGGATTTTTTGAAATAACACCACAAAATTCAGGCATTGATTTTGCAATATCATCAGTACCAATTTGTTTTGCCATTGCAATAATTTGCTCTTTGTCATGTGAAATCAATGGACGTAAAACTAAACAATCAGCTACTTCATCAATTAAACGCAAATTGGTCAATGTTTGACTAGAAACTTGTCCTAATGCTTCGCCAGTTACAATAGCCTGAATTTGAAAACGTTCTGCCACTTTACTCGCAGCTCGTACCATCATCCGTTTTAGTACAACCCCCATCTGTCCGTTATCAATTTTTTCTAAAATTTCAGCGACAATTTTTTCAAAATTTACGGCAACAAAACGTACTTTATGAGAACTACCATAACGATGCCATATATGGTAAGCCATCTGTTTTACTCCTATTTCATGTGCTGCTCCACCTAAATTAAAGAAGCAATAATGCACACGACAACCTCGGCGTAATAACATATAGCTTGATACTCCTGAGTCGAATCCTCCAGAAATTAATGATAAAACATCTTCCTGTGTACCGATTGGATAACCACCAATTCCCTCAAAACGTTGTCTTACCAACATCACATGATCATATTCAATTTCAATACGAACAGTTACTTCTGAATCAGTTAATTTCACCTTTGCACTTTGAATATGCTGATTTAAACCACCGCCAATATAACGTTCAGCGTCTAATGAGGTAAACTCATGTTTTCCTTTACGTTTTACACGCACACAAAAGGTTTTATTTTCTAATTGTGAACCAATATCTGCATAAACAATTTTGAAAATATCTTGCAATGTATTAAAAGGTTTTTCTTCAACTTGTAAGAAATGATGGATACCGGGAATACGTTGTAACAGCTCTATTAGGAGATCATTCTTCTCTGCATTTTTCGTTCTTACCTCAATGTAATCCCAGTGTTTAACAACCGCAACTTGGTCATCATACTTATTTAAAACGTTACGAATATTTCCCGTCAAAATTTTAATAAAACGTTTACGTACAGAATCACTTTTAATCATGATTTCTGGAAATAATTTAATAATAAACTTCATATTGCCATTTCATCATTCAGAAAAAATAAGCGTGTATTCTACACGAAAAATCTGTTTAACGTAAAAAATCCGCCTAAACTTTCCTGAATTAATTAGGTACAATATAGCTCGTTGAAAACTGAGCATTTTTAATTATGAAAAAGACAACCCAAACATTAAATTTTGAAAATACTTTAACCGAATTAGAAGCCGTAGTTAATCGTTTAGAACAAGGTGATTTAAGTTTAGAAGATGCTCTAGCTCAATTTGAACAAGGAGTAAATTTAGCTAAACAAGCTCAAGATCGTTTAGCCAACGCCGAACAACGTGTTCAAATTTTGTTAGAAAAAAATTCAACTGCACAATTAAGCGATTACGCAACTAATGTTGAACAACCATCTGATGAAGATTCCCCCTTTTAATACTGATCTGATTTGAGCTATTAAAGATAATCTTTATAATGTTCCAAAAGTTTCATTAGGATATGATGATGTATCAATTTTCAGAAGATTTACTGGCATTACAACAACGGAATAATGAATTTCTACGCCAACAATTAAGTTCTTTAACGACCACTCCAGCTCCCCTTGCTGATGCCATGCGTTATAGCCTATTACTAGGTGGTAAACGTATTCGCCCATTCTTAGTTTATGCAACGGGACGAATGTTTGGCGTACCATTAAATCAACTAGATCATCTTGCTGGTGCTATTGAATGTATTCATTGTTATTCTTTGATTCATGATGATTTACCCGCAATGGATAATGATACATTACGTCGTAATCAGCCGACATGTCATATTGCTTTTGATGAAGCAACCGCTATTTTAGCTGGTGATGCATTGCAAAGTTACGCATTTGAATTATTATCTCAATCTCCTTGTACTGCCCTACAAAAAATTCAACAACTTTATGTTTTAGCAAAAGCCTCTGGCGCTCAAGGAATGTGTTTTGGACAAAGTTTAGACTTAATCTCTGAAAATAAACAAATTTCTCTTGCTGAATTAGAAAAAGTTCATAATCATAAAACAGGTGCTTTGATTACTGCTGCCGTTTTATTAGGTTTTTATGCTTCTGATTACTATCAAGATCGTGAGTTAGAACAGAAACTTACTCTATTTTCTCAAGCGATTGGTTTAGCTTTTCAAGTACAAGATGATATTTTAGATATTACTTCAAATAATGAGGAGCTTGGTAAAAATGCAGGTTCCGATTTAAAATCGCATAAAAGGACTTATCCGCAGTTATTAGGATTAGAACAAGCAAAACAAAAAGCTCAAGATTTGTATCTCTCGGCAATAAAAATTTTAGAACAACTCCCGTTTGATACAACTGCTCTGCGTGTATTGGCAGAATTTATTATTCAACGGCGCAATTAATTTTTAATGGATTTTACACAGACTATGTCAAATTATTCACTTTTATCACAGATCAATTCTCCTGAGGATTTACGCCTATTACCAAAGGAACAGTTACCAGAACTTTGCGATCAATTACGTAAATATCTTTTAGAAAGTGTTAGCCAAAGTAGTGGTCATCTTGCTTCAGGACTTGGAACCGTTGAATTAACTGTTGCTTTGCATTACGTATTTAATACACCATTTGATCAATTAATTTGGGATGTTGGTCATCAAGCGTATCCGCACAAAATTCTAACTGGCCGTCGTGATCAAATGCATACTATTCGCCAAAAAGGTGGAATTCACCCTTTTCCTTGGCGTGAAGAAAGCCCTTTTGATGTATTAAGTGTTGGACACTCCTCGACTTCAATTAGCGCGGGTTTAGGAATTGCGATTGCGGCACAACGTGAAAATGCAGGGAGAAAAACAATCTGCGTGATTGGCGATGGCGCATTAACAGCAGGCATGGTATTTGAAGCGATGAATCATGCAGGTGCATTACATACTGATATGCTTGTAATCCTAAATGATAATGATATGTCCATTTCTGAAAATGTGGGCGCTTTAAATAATCATTTAGCTCGCATACTCTCTGGTTCTTTTTATTCCTCTTTGCGTGAAGGGGGCAAAAAAATCTTATCTGGTTTGCCGCCAATTAAAGAGTTTGTTCAAAAAACAGAAGAGCACGTTAAAGGGTTTATTTCACCTGGTGGAACATTATTTGAAGAGTTGGGATTTAACTATATTGGTCCAATTGATGGGCATAATGTTGAAGAGTTAATTTTCACCTTAAAAAATATGCGTACCCTAAAAGGGCCTCAATTGTTACACGTCATCACTAAAAAAGGTAAAGGCTATGCGCCTGCTGAGCGTGATCCAATTGGTTTTCATGGCGTACCAAAATTTAATCCATTAAGTGGTGAACTACCAAAAAATAAGGCTTCTCTACCAACCTATTCTGATATTTTCGGGAAATGGTTATGTGAAATGGCGGAGCAAGATAAAAAATTAATTGGCATTACGCCTGCTATGCGTGAAGGTTCAGGAATGGTTGAATTTTCACAGCGTTTTCCAGATCAATATTTTGATGTGGCTATTGCTGAACAACATTCTGTGACTTTTGCTGCTGGGTTAGCCATTGGCGGTTATAAACCCGTTGTAGCTATTTATTCTACTTTCTTACAACGTGCTTATGACCAAGTGATTCACGATGTTGCTATTCAAAATTTGCCAGTTTTATTTGCAATTGATCGTGCTGGTGTAGTTGGCGCTGATGGACAAACTCATCAAGGCGCTTTTGATTTAAGTTATCTACGTTGTATTCCTAACTTGATCGTGATGACACCAAGTGATGAAAATGAGTGTCGCCAAATGCTCTACACTGGGTATCATTGTGGGCAACCTGCTGCTGTACGTTATCCAAGAGGTTCTGGTACAGGTGCTGAATTACAACCACTAACACAGCTACCTATTGGTAAATCAAGATTAATACGTCAAGGTCAAAAAGTCGCAATTCTTAATTTCGGTACTTTACTCCCTGGTGCGATTAAAGTAGCGGAACAATATGACTATACTGTAATTGATATGCGCTTTGTTAAACCATTGGATATGGAATGTTTAGCTGATATCAAAGATCATTATGATCTCATTGTCACTTTAGAAGAAAATGCGATTCAAGGTGGCGCAGGTTCTGCGGTATTGGAAGGATTAGCCACCCTTGGTGGAACTATGCCAGCCCTCTTACAATTAGGATTACCTGATTATTTCATTCCACAAGGAACGCAACAAGAAATTCATCAATTATTACAATTAGATGCCACAGGTATTGCAGCACAAATTCAGGCAAAATTAGCTAATCAATAAGTTGGAATTTACCCACAATAGAATAGCAAAAACCTCTAATGCCAACGACATTAGAGGTTTTTCATTATAATCACTAAAAACGTAAATGATTAATCAACAACTAAAGTACGGCAAGTATTTGTACCACCAGATACAAACTCATCACCTTGAGTTAATAATACTAAGTCGCCAGAAACTAAATAACCTTTTTCTTTCAATAGGTTAATTGCAATTTTTGCTCCTTCAACAGTACGGCTCATCTCTTCAAAATAAACTGGTACTACACCACGATATAATGCACAAAGATTTAACGCACTTTGGTTACGAGAAAGCGCAAAGATTGGTAATCCAGAACTGATACGTGACATTAAACGTGCAGTACGGCCGGTACTTGTCATCGCAATAATTGCTGCAGTGCCTTTCATATGGTTTGCTGCATACATTGCTGACATTGCTACTGATTCTTCAATAGAAGAAAACTCTACATCCATACGGTGGCGAGAAACATTGATGCTTGGCATTTTTTCTGCCCCTAAGCATACTTTAGCCATCGCGGCTACTGTTTCTGATGGATATTGTCCTGCTGCAGTTTCTGCAGATAACATTACTGCATCAGTACCATCTAGTACCGCATTCGCAACGTCCATAACTTCTGCGCGAGTTGGCATTGGATTGCTGATCATAGATTCCATCATTTGTGTTGCTGTAATAACAACTTTATTTAATTGACGTGAACGACGGATAAGTTTCTTTTGTACCCCTACTAATTCAGGGTCACCAATTTCTACCCCTAAATCACCACGTGCAACCATAATAACATCAGATGCTTTAATAATGTCATCGATAGCTTCTGGTGTTGCTACTGTTTCTGCACGTTCTACTTTAGCTACAATTTTGGCATTTAAACCTGCTTCTACTGCTAATTTACGTGCATATTCAATATCTGCACCAGAACGTGGGAAAGAAACGGCAAGATAATCTACACCAATTTTTGCGGCAGTAACGATGTCTGCTTTATCTTTTTCAGTTAATGCATCCGCAGATAAACCACCACCTAATTTATTAATACCCTTATTATTTGATAGTGGACCACCTACAGTCACCTCAGTGAACACTTTTTCACCTTCAGTAGAAAGCACTTTTAGTTGTACTCGTCCGTCATCTAAAAGGAGAATATCACCAGGAACAACATCTTTTGGTAAGTTTTTATAATCTAAACCAACTGATTCTTGTGTACCTTCACCTTTTGGTAATTCAGCATCCAGAACAAATTTATCACCAACGTTTAAGAAGATTTTACCATCTTTAAATGTAGAAACACGAATTTTAGGACCTTGTAAATCACCTAAAATCGCCACTTGTTTACCAAGTTTTTTTGCAACTTCACGTACTTTCGCTGCACGATTAATATGATCTTCTGCAGTACCATGCGAGAAATTCATCCGCACCACATTTGCGCCAGCAGCAATAATTTTTTCTAAATTATTTCCTTTGTCTGTCGCTGGACCTAAAGTGGTAACAATTTTGGTTCTTCTTAGTCTTCTAGACATTAATTACTCCGTAAGATAACAACAATACTTAAAAATTAAACAATTAAAACTTGATAGGAAGAAATAGAGTACTTTTTTAGTAAAGCCCCTATAATAAAACGGTCGGACATTATACGCTGATTTTTGATGTAATGCGAGAGCAACTAACCTAAAAATTTACTGAATCACTGAATAGAGGTAGTGCATATGCACATATTTATAATGCGGCATGGCGAAGCAAGTTTCCATGCATTTACAGATAAAGATCGTCCTTTAACTGCCAGAGGAGAAGATCAAGCTGATGAACAAGGAACATGGCTAAAAAGCCAAACTACTCCAGACTTAATTTTAGTTAGTCCTTATCTTAGAGCACAACAAACTTGCCAATTAGCATCACAATACTTTTCCAAAAAAATTCCTACTGAGACTTGGGATAATCTTACTCCCTATGGCAATGCAGAAATTACGGTGGATTATATTGATACCTTACAGCAACAAGGTATTGATAACTTATTAATCGTTTCTCATTTACCTTTAGTTGATGATATTGTTACAGCACTTGGAGTAAATGATGTTATTGCTTTCCATCCAGCCACAATAGCGAAGATCGAGTATCAAAATGGGAAAGGCGAACTGCTTGAAGTGCATAAAAGTAGCTGTTAATACTACTTCTAATTGACAATCCCAACGGTTATTCAAGATTTCGCCCTACTTAAAAGGGCGAAATCGTAAGGTCAATTTACAGCTACTGTAATCCCGCTTCTAATTTTAATTGTAGTAAACGACGTTCTTCTATTGTTAATGCGCTGCCTTTATGGTTCATCAAAATAAAGAAATCTTCCGCTTTTTCTCCATTAGTTGTAATTTTCGCATTAGCTAAACTCAGCTGCTGTTCGGTAAAAATGTCACTAATCATTGCCAATAATCCAGCACGATCTTTTGTGGTTAATTCAAGCTCTGTCTGCTCTTCTTTTTCTGTATTTAAGAATCGAACTTCTAGTGGCACATTGAAATGCTGTAATTTACTGCTACGACGAGCAGAAGCTGTTGGAATCTTTTTCTCACCTTTTAAGACAGCTGTTAATACTTGGGAAATTTCATCTCGACGAGGTTTGCGCAAAGCACTACCATCCGCTTCCGTTACAATAAAACTATCAAATACTTCTCCACTCGCTGCAGTAATAATTTGTGCATCGTGAATACTCAAATTTTTCGCATCTAACGTTCTCACCACTTTATTAAATAATTGTGGTTGATCCGCACAATAGATAAAAATTTCTGTCGCACCACGCGAAAAACGACTACTTACTAAAACCACCACCTCATTACTTAAATCTTCAATTTGACAAAGATGTTCAGCGTGCCAAGCTAATTGTTTAGACGTATTACGTAAGAAATACTCTTCAGGGCAACGTTGCCATAATTGATTAACATCATTCACCTTAATCTGATACTTCTCAAGCATTGGCTGCATAATATCTAATGCTTTAATTCGATTTTGTAAAATTTGAATACTGTAATCTAAAGGTACAGCAATACCCTGTTCTAACTGTTGTTTCGTATAGCGATACAAGGTTGCTAATAATGTTTTTTTCCAACTATTCCATAAGGTTTCATTAGTTGCACAAATATCTGCTACGGTTAAACACAATAGATAATCTAGGCGAGTTTTATTATTTACAATATTCGCAAAACGGCGAATTTCCGCCGGATCATGAATATCTCTACGTTGTGCAACAATTGACATTTGTAAATGTGATAGCACTAACCATGCCATAAATTCTGCATCTTGCTCACTAAAACCGTGTAAGATGGCAAAATCATACATATCAATCGCACCAAGCTCAGCATGATCACCAGAACGCCCTTTTGCAATATCATGGAACAATGCAGCTAAATAGAGTTGCGGACGCTGAGTTAAGGTTGGATAAATCTGATAGCAAAGTGGATGTGTTTCTGCACATTCCGGTTTAGCAAAACTTTCTAACTTTAATAATAGACGAATCGTGTGTTCATCCACAGTATAAGCATGGAATAAATCAAACTGCATTAAGCCAACAATATGTTTCCATTCTCGTAAATAGGCTCTTAATACACCATAACGGTGCATTGGTGCTATTGCACGTGTAATCGCTTGTGGTTGTTTGAAAATTTGCATGAAATAATCACGTGCTCGGGAATTTTTACTAAGGTACTCGTGTGAATTTAGCAGTGCTAAACGTAATTGTCTTAATGTACTGGAATGGATATAACTTTGTGGATAGCGACACAATTGGAGAAACAATTCTATCATCGTTTCAGGTTCTGTTTGGAATATTTCGTTACATTGTAACTGGATACTATTGTTTACAAGATAGAATGCTGGGCTAATCACAACCTTTTCCGCAGTTTTTGCACAGCTTGGTGATAAAAATTGTTCTTGATAATCTTGCATCAAAACTTCGCTTAACTGAATAATTTGTTGAGAATTGCGAAAATACGCTTTCATCATTTTTTCTACGGCTTGATTACCTTGACCTTGATATCCCAACATTTCACTAATTCTTAGTTGTCGTTCAAACAGTAAACGATTGTCATAACGTTTAATCACCAAATGTAACGCATAACGCAATTTAAATAAGAAGGTTTGGCAATCCAACAAAGCCTGATACTCTTCAGGATAAATAAAACCAAATGTTAATAAGTCATTTAGATTTTTTGCTTTAAAATGACGCCAAGCAATCCAGTATAAAAGGTGTAAATCACGTAATCCACCAGGACTATATTTAATATCAGGCTCTAAGTTATAGGCTGTATTGTGATAACGTTGGTAACGTTCATTTTTTTCTGCTTGTTTTGCCACGAAAAAGTCTTTGATTGACCAAAAATCATCCTGATAAATAGCTTGAGTTAATTTATCAAATAGTTGCTGGTTACCTGTTAAAAAACGGGACTCCAATAAGTTAGTCGCAATACTGATATCATTTTTCCCCTCTTCTAAGCATTGAGCTAGAGTTCGAATACTATGTCCCACCTCAAAATGGCAGTCCCATAAAAATTGAATAAATTCTGCTATTTTTTGTTCTAATTCGGCTGATAGAGGTTCAGAAGATAAAATTAAAAAATCTAAATCAGAAAGCGGGAACATCTCTTCTCGACCATATCCACCCACGGCAATTAATGATAGCGTTGGTTGTTGATCGAACTGAAAATGTTTCCATAATGCTAATAATAGTTGATCATAAAGATGGCTACGCTGACTAATTAATTGATAGATATCAATGTCTTGTGAGAATTGTTGTAATTCTTGCTCTTTTAATTCAGTAAATAATTGACGAACATTTGTTGGCGTGAAGGTATCATTTTCTAATTGTGATAAAGTGAATTGAGTTTGCATAATCTTCCTGTATTTTGCTTTATTGTCTTACTCGATTAACTTATTCTTTTTCCAATAAAAAAGCGACTTTTTCTTTTCAGTTAAAGTCGCTTTTTTCAGCAATTAGTTATTTATCATTATACGTTGAATGCGATCGAGCTCTTCATCTCGGATAGTCAAAATTTCACATCCATTTTCTGTGACTACGATTTGATGCTCATATTGTGCAGAATGGCTACGGTCTTTAGTTTTTACTGTCCAACCATCTCCCATTAAACGAATTTCTTTCTTACCCGCATTTACCATTGGTTCAATCGTAAATACCATCCCTGGTTGTAACACAACGCCACCATCATCTGCATAATAGTGCAATACTTGTGGTTCACAATGGAACTCTGTACCCACGCCATGACCACAATATTCGCGTACTACTGAAAATCCTTGCTTTTCAACAAATTGTTGAATAACTCGACCAATTTCATTAAGACGAATACCTGGTTTTACTGTACGTAATGCAAGATAAAGTGATTCTTGGGTAACTTCACACAATTTCTTACTACGAATAGGTGCTTCTCCAACAATATACATTTTGGAATTATCACCAAAATAACCATCTTTAATCACAGTAACATCAATATTTAAAATGTCACCTTCTTTCAATTTTTTATCATCACTAGGAATACCATGACAGACAACTTCATTAATTGAAATACAAACTGATTTTGGGAAACCATGATAATTTAAGCAAGCAGGAATAGCTTTTTGTTCATTCACAATATAATCATGACAAATACGATCTAATTCACCTGTTGTTACGCCTGCTTTTACATAAGGTTCAATCATTACTAATACATCAGAGGCTAATTTACACGCCACTCTTAATTTTTCAATTTCTTCTTCTGTTCTCAATGGAATTGCCATTTTTTTCTCCAATTCATTTTTATTTTTGACGCAATATAATAACACCATTTACTATCTAATAAAAAACCTTTCCAGGAAATTGTTGAACGATTTACTAGGTTATTAGATAATAGCTTGTACTATGTTTTTGTGGGATTTATTGATAGGAGTTTAGAATGAGTGATATGTCAATCCCTCTTACTTTCACTGATGCAGCAGCCAAAAAAGTAAAACACTTAATCGAAGGTGAAGACAATCCAAATTTAAAATTAAGAGTGTATATTACTGGTGGTGGTTGTAGTGGATTCCAATACGGTTTTACTTTTGATGAAAATGTGAACGAAGGTGACTTAACCATTGATAATTCAGGAGTAACTCTTGTTGTTGATCCAATGAGTTTACAATATTTAATCGGAGGGACCGTAGATTATACTGAAGGTTTAGAAGGCTCGAGATTTATTGTGAATAATCCAAATGCAACGACAACTTGTGGTTGCGGATCCTCTTTCAGTATCTAATTACCAATAAAGGCTATCAAAGATAGCCTTTAATTTATCTTAATTATGAGGTGGCAAGATGGAATTTCAATTTTATCGACTTGATCGACAAACTGTAAATGTAAGCTGTTCTATGGAACATGAAGCTGTGGCACGTTGGGCTAATAATGAGATACAGGGCGATTTAAAGAAAATTAAAGAAATTCTTGTTATTCTGAAACAGTGCCAAACCACACCACACACAGTAGATAAAATTATTACCGGCAAAGAATTTTCTTTGCATATCAATCGCGACGAAGTGATGGTAAAGGCCAATATCTTATTTGATGAAAATCTTTCAGATGAAATATTAGAAGACGACCTTCAATTTTATGACGAAGAAAATATGGCATTATGTGGTTTAGAAGATTTTATTCATTTTCTTAATGAATATTGTCAATTTATTCAAGAGTAAAATTTAAACAAAAATTTGCTTTATATTTAAGCACTTATATTGCATAAATGTAACATTTGCAATTTTTTCTGCGATTACGATCACATTATTGAACATTACTTCCCTTTTGTTTTTGAAGTCTAAGTTTCATTTAACTATTATACCCGCCGCCAAAGAGCAATAATTATTTATTAATAAAACAATTTAAAAGGTGTGTGTATGTTAAATGAGCAAACTATGGATTCTGCACGTCCTGTAGCAGAACAGTCTAAACGTTGGAATAAATTTGATATCGCTTGGATTTTAAATTTATTTGGCACTGCTGTTGGTGCAGGCGTCTTATTTTTACCAATTAATGCAGGCAAAGGCGGTTTTTGGCCACTAGTACTGATGATAATTATCGTCGGCCCGATGACCTATTTTGCACATCGTGGATTAGCAAGATTTGTTCTCTCTTCTGCTAAACCGGGTAGTGATATTACAGAGGTCGTTGAAGAACATTTTGGTAAAACAGCTGGAAAATTGATTACCCTACTCTACTTCTTCGCAATTTTTCCAATTCTATTAATTTATGGTAATGGTATTACTAATACCGTTGATTCATTTATTGTGAATCAATTACATCTTGATTCTCCACCACGTTTCTTACTCTCTTTGATCTTAATTGGTGGTTTAATTGGCATTTTCTTACTTGGTGAGAAAGTCGTATTAAAAGTGACAGAATGGTTAGTTTATCCATTAGTGTTTATTCTATTTGCATTATCTATTTACTTAATTCCTGAATGGAATACCAGTATGTTGCAAGAAATGCCAACAACTAGCGAATTTTTCTTAACACTCTGGATCACAATTCCTGTATTAGTCTTTTCTTTCAACCACTCTCCAGCAATTTCCTCATTTGTGCTATCTCAACAACGCCACTATAAATTTACTGATGTGGCGGAACATCACGCAAGTAAAACACTAAAAGGAACAGCGACAATCTTATTACTTTTCGTAATGTTTTTTGTGTTTAGTTGTGTTTTAACACTTACTCCAGAAGACCTCGCATTAGCTAAACAACAAAATATTGCAATTTTGTCTTTCTTAGCAAATAAATTTGATAATCCTTATATCTCTTATCTTGGCCCATTGGTTGCTTTCTTAGCGATAACCAGTTCATTCTTTGGACACTATATGGGGGCTCGTGAAGGATTAGTCGGTCTTTATACCAAAATCAAAGGTGATCAAGCACAATCAGCTTCAGTAAATTCACGTCGCTTAAATTTAGTTGCTGCACTCTTTTTCCTAATTACACTCTGGATTGTCGCAATCATTAATCCAAGTATTTTAGGTTTGATTGAATCTCTTGGTGGCCCAATTATTGCGATGATCCTGTTTATTATGCCAATGTATGCCATCAGACGTATCCCTGCAATGCAACGTTATCGTGGTAAATGGAGTAATCTATTTGTAGTCATTATGGGTTGTGTCGCAATTTCTAATATTGTGTATAACCTTATCGCTTAACTAAGCCAATAATTTTAGCTAAAATCTGCATTCGCCTTAGGTACACTACCTAAGGCATATTTCATATTAATAATAAAAACAAATTCGTGAGTATTTATGATTAGTGTTTTTGAAATGTATAAAATTGGCATTGGTCCTTCTAGTTCACATACCGTTGGACCAATGAAGGCGGGTAAACAATTTATTGATCAATTAGTTGCAAGTAATAAACTCGCTGAAATCACTCATTTACATATTGATGTTTATGGTTCACTCTCTATGACTGGGCGTGGCCATAATACAGATATTGCAATTATTATGGGGCTTGCTGGTTATTTACCAGATAATGTCGATATCGATCAAATTCCGGTTTTTGTTGAACAATTAAAACAGCAAAAACAATTTCCTTTAGCACTAGCAACCCATACCATTCCATTCGATTTTTACCAAGATATGGAATTCCATTCTACATTTTTACCATTACATGAAAATGGAATGACAATTAGTGCTTATCACCAAAATCAGTTAATTAAGCGTGAAACCTACTACTCTATTGGTGGTGGATTTATTGTTGATGAAGCACATTTCAATCAACAGCAAACGACAGAAACTAATGTACCTTTTCCTTATAAAAATGCGGCTGATTTAATTCACCATTGCCGTGAAAATGGTTTGGCAATTTCTGGGGTAATGTTGCGTAATGAACGCGCATTACATACAAAAGAAGCGTTAAATGAACACCTTAGCAAGGTATGGCAAACAATGGAAGCCTGTATTCAACACGGTCTTTATACAGATGGATTACTTCCTGGCCCATTAAAAGTACCTCGTCGTGCTGCAAGTTTACGCCGCTTATTAGAAGCAAATAACTCTCTTTCTAGTGATCCAATGAAAGTGATCGACTGGATTAATATGTACGCATTAGCAGTCAATGAAGAGAATGCAGCTGGTGGTCGTGTTGTTACCGCACCAACTAATGGTGCTTGCGGTATCGTCCCTGCTGTATTGGCGTATTATCAAAAATTTATTGCTCCGATTACTGATGAAGTAAGAGATTGTTATTTACTTACCACCAGTGCAATTGGTTCATTTTATAAAATGAATGCCTCTATTTCAGGTGCTGAAGTCGGTTGCCAAGGTGAAGTAGGCGTTGCTTGTTCTATGGCTGCTGCTGGATTAACTGAAATTATGGGCGGTACACCAGAACAAGTCTGTATGGCGGCAGAAATTGCAATGGAACACAATCTTGGTTTAACCTGTGATCCTGTTGGTGGTCAAGTCCAAGTACCTTGTATTGAACGTAATGCGATTGCTGCAGTAAAAGCGATTAATGCAAGCCGTATGGCGTTACGTCGTAACACTCAACCACGTGTCACGTTAGATAAAGTGATCGAAACCATGTATGAAACAGGTAAAGATATGAATGCCAAATATCGTGAAACATCACAGGGTGGTTTAGCAATTAAAGTCATTTGCAATTAAAAACTAAAGGGAGCAACTCATTTGCTCCCTTCTTCCTTCATTAAACCTGACTAAGATAATAAGCAATTTTTCTCACCACGAGAAAGACTAATTAAACCAGAACGAACCACTTCAATAATTGAGGTTTCAGCTTTTACTGCTCGGATAAATGCATCTAATTTCTCACTATCACCACTCAACTGAACAGTATAAGTTTTTGGCGTAATATCGACAATTTGTCCACGATAAATATCCGCCATTCGTTTAATCTCTTCTCTGGTTGCACCTTGTGCTTTTACTTTAATCAATAAAATTTCACGCTCAACATGTTCAACATCACTTAAATTAATGACACGATAAACATCAATTAATTTATGTAATTGCTTTTCAATTTGTTCTAACACTTGTTCATCACCATACGCTTCTATTGTCATACGAGAAAGTGTTGGATCATCAGTTGGTGCTACAGTCAAACTTTCGATATTAAATGCCCGTTGTGAAAATAATCCGATAACTCGTGATAATGCACCAGATTCATTTTCTAATAATACTGATAAAATTCTACGCATTATGATCTCTCCGTTCTGCTTAAATACATTTCATTCATTGCTCCACCCCGTACTTGCATTGGGTACACGTGTTCTGTTTCATCAACTTTAATATCAACAAAAACAACACGATCTTTAATAGCAAGGGCTTCGGCTAATTTTTGTTCTAATTCATCTGGTGTATTAATTTGCATACCTATATGCCCATAGGCTTCTGCAAGTTTGACAAAATCAGGTAAAGAATCCATATAGGATTGTGAATGGCGTCCTGCGTAGATAATATCTTGCCACTGTTTCACCATACCTAAGAAGCGGTTATTTAAACTCACTACAATAATTGGAATACCATATTGTTTTGCAGTAGAAAGTTCTTGGATATTCATCTGAATACTACCATCACCAGTAACACAAACAACTGTAGCTTCTGGATGAGCAAGTTTTACACCTAATGCAGCAGGCAAACCAAATCCCATCGTACCTAAGCCACCCGAATTAATCCAATGACGTGGTTTAGCAAAAGGATAATGTAATGCAGCAAACATTTGGTGTTGTCCTACATCCGAAGCAATATAAGCATCGCTATGGGTTAAACGATATAAGGTTTCTATCACTTGCTGTGGCTTGATCACATTACTATTGGTTTCATAACTCAAACATTTTTTCTCTTGCCATTGATGAATTTGTTTCCACCAATCTGCTAACTGTTGTTGTGCTTTCGCTACATCATCTTCAGTTAATAAGGCTAAGAACTCATCTAACACCATTTCTGCATCACCAACAATTGGAATATTAGCAATCACATTTTTTGAGATAGAAGTTGGGTCAATATCAATATGGATAACTTGTGCATTTGGGCAATATTTTGCCAAATTATTGGTGGTACGATCATCAAATCTTACGCCAATACCAATAATTAAATCACTGTTATGCATTGCATTATTAGCTTCATAAGTACCGTGCATTCCTAACATACCGAGGAATTGTGGATCCTGTCCTGGGAAACCACCCAATCCCATTAACGAAGCTGTCACCGGAAGATTTAAATGATGAGCAAATTGTGTTACCTTTTCTGCGCAATTTGCTGTAATAACACCACCACCAATAAATAACACTGGACGTTTCGCCACTTGAATGGCTTTTAGTGCTTTTTTAATCTGTCCTTTATGCCCATGCAATGTTGGATTATAAGAACGTAAATGCACTTCATCTGGATAACTATAATTATATTTAATGCTTGGATTCAAAATATCTTTTGGTAAATCAATTACTACTGGGCCAGGACGACCAGTTGAAGCAATATAAAATGCTTTTTTCATTACCATTGGAATATCTTCTGCTTTTTTAATTAAGAAGCTATGCTTTACAACAGGACGAGAGATCCCCACCATATCGCACTCTTGGAACGCATCGCTACCAATTAAATTTCCCATTACTTGCCCTGATAACACCACTAATGGTACAGAATCCATATAAGCGGTTGCAATCCCAGTAATGGTATTGGTTGCACCTGGACCAGAAGTAATTAAGACACACCCAACTTTTCCTGTTGAACGTGCATAACCATCTGCCATATGCACAGCACCTTGTTCATGACGAACTAAAATATGTTCTATACCGCCAAGCGTATGAATTGCATCATAAATATCAAGCACCGAACCGCCCGGATAGCCAAATAAATACTCCACACCTTGATCTCGTAATGACTGCACCACCATTTCGGCGCCAGATAATTTTTTCATCTTTGTTCTCCAAGTTATTATTATTAATAATCTTGGTTACTATTTTTACTGCAACTTAGATAGCTTGTCCATAGCTATTTTTTATGTGATACACATCAAATTTAGAATTTAATTCTAACAAATAATAATTTTTCAATATTAAATAAAAATTCTTGTCGTAAAGATAAAAAAAATACAGCAACAAGCCGTATTTTATAAAATATAATTTTTTATTAGATTTATCCTAAATTGGACTGGCGTGATCTAAAAATAAACAATAATACAGCTAAAACCACTGCAGTAGTCACAAATCCTAGCGTTGCTGAACTAGTAAATCCTAAACAAATAAATCCAACAAAAGAAGCAACTGCAACCACTATCGCATAAGGTAATTGTGTGGTTACATGATCGATATGATTACATTGTGCGCCTGTTGAAGAAAGAATAGTGGTATCTGATACAGGAGAACAGTGGTCACCACAAACAGCCCCAGCCATCACTGCTGATAAACATGGTAGCATTAATGAAGGCTCTGCATTAGCTGCCATCGCTGCTGCAATTGGTAACATAATACCAAATGTTCCCCAACTGGTACCGGTTGAGAACGCCATTACAATAGCAAGTACAAATAACAATGCCGGTAATAATTGAGTCATCATATTACCGCTGACTAAGCTCGCTAAATATTTACCCGTATTCACATCCCCAACAATGGTATTAATCGTCCAAGCAAAGAATAAAATAGTAATCGCACCAGACATTGATTTAAAACCAAGTAAAATTGCTTTGATATAGTTTTCTGGACTAATTCGATTAATAATAAAGAGTGATGCAACAGCAAAAGAAGTTAAACTACCAAATACTAATGAAATACCAACCGTTGTATTTTCAAATGCTCCTAATACTGAAAATCCTTGACCATTTTCCGCTAAAGCTTCATAACCGGTGTACATCATCATCGCGACTGTACTAATAATTAATACAATAATTGGAATAATCAATCCGCTTACACTACCTTGATTATTATCATCAACCGTATTCACTTCTTTGTCTACTGCTTCTATTGCTTTACGTTCATGTTTCGCCATTGAGCCAATATCAAATGAAAAATAAGCCACAAAGAACACTGTAAATAATGCAAATAACGCATAATAATTCATTGAGCTCATTGCAACGAAAGCCCCCATTGGTGAATAATCTGCAATTGCGTGGGTTGCTAATAATCCAGCAACCAGTGTCATAATATAAGCCCCCCAACTAGAAATTGGCATCAATACACACATCGGCGCGGCGGTAGAATCAAGAATATAGGCTAATTTAGCACGGGAAACTTTAAATTTATCTGTAACAGGACGAGCAATAGCACCTACGGCAAGGCTATGGAAATAATCGTCAATAAAAGTGAAAAATACTAAACAAGCTGTTAATAATTTTGCCCCACGTCTTCCTTTAATATGTCTTTGTGCCCAAACAGCAAAAGCTTGATTACTTCCAGACGCACTTAATAATGAAGTTAATGCACCAAGCATTAATAAGAAAATAATAATACTGACATTATTACGATTAATACCTTCTTCACCATATACTAAAGATAGGACACTATTTTTAATATAAATCACAGCATTCAATGGATTTCCCGCTGTTAGCATGACTGCACCAACAATGATCCCAATACTTAATGATAACAATACCTTACGTGTTATCATTGCTAATGTTAAAGCTAATAACGGCGGAATAACCGATACAATTGATGAAGAATAATCAACAAGTTCCATACGCTAACCTAATTAAATTAAGAGAAGAGTCTAGCGAGTTATTTAGCGAAGAAAGGTTTCACAAAAAGGAAGGATAATAGGATTAACCACCCTAACTCGTAGCGCTCCATAGTTAAACAAATAATGACTATGACAGTATCGTCCCTTTCGGCAACGATCCCAACCAATCAAGATGACGCTTGATCGATTTCGGCGGTTATTCCTTTCCCTTCTTATCAACGTAGTCAACTCAAAGAAGATACTTATAATAATCGCACCTCTACTTCAGGTGGCTAAAAGATACAACAAGTGATAAAAAAAGCAAGTATTTTAAATTAATATTTTAATTAAATATTAATATTCATATTTACTTTTAAATTATTTTCGTTAAAATCTTTTTGTATTTTTATTAAGTATATAATCTGTAGCAACATTTATGGGGAGATTATTAATGGAAGAATTATTAAAAACGTTAAATAATATTCGTTCTTTACGTCTTTTAGCAAAAGAAATTCCTTTAGAACAATTAGAAACTATCTTCAAAAAATTTGAACTTGTTGTTCAAGAAAGAAAAGAAGAAGAAGAAGCACAACAACTTGTCTTAGCGGCTCATCAAGAAAAAATTGAAAAATATAAAGAATTACTCAAATCTGAAGGTATCTCTCCTGAAGAGTTACTTGAAGTAATGAATTTACATCGTTTCAATCCGTCTCAACATAAAAAACGTGCTCCTCGTCCAGCAAAATATAAATATACAGATTTAGATGGCTCACAAAAAACTTGGACTGGTCAAGGTAGAACACCAAAAGCAATTCAAATTCAACTTGATAAAGGTGCCACTTTAGAAAGTTTTGAAATTTAATCTACTGTTATAAAAACCTATTCAGTAAATTCTGAATAGGTTTTTTCTTTTTCGGTTGAGGAATAATTTTTCTCTTATCTATTTAATTAAAAATATATTATTTTTACTTTATTTAAAATAAGGTCTGATTAAAGCATCACCTTACTGTACAAAAAATATAATAGATTGATTTATATACATATTCCTAATTGCTATATTAGGATTTTCCCTTAATGCAGACTTTTTAAGCTATCAGTTAGCCTTGTCATTTTTTTCTCATTTAGAAATCTTTTACAGATTAATAAGTTAGTTTTTGTCAATTATACATCTCTCATTTCTAAAAATTTTTCTGCTTGAGTTTTTGCCCAAACACATTATATTGGTGCAAAAATTTTTCTAAAATACTATATATTGTGTTAGGGGCTTTTTAATGAATACATCACTTCGAGTTACTAAGCGAGATGGTCGTTTAGAGCCAATCGATTTAGACAAAATCCACCGTGTGATTACCTGGGCTGCAGAAGGCTTAGATAATGTTTCAGTTTCACAAGTAGAATTACGCTCTCATATTCAATTCTACGAAGGAATCAAAACATCTGATATTCATGAAACAATAATTAAATCTGCTGCAGATTTAATTAGTAAAGATACCCCTGATTACCAATACCTCGCAGCACGTTTAGCCATTTTCCATTTACGTAAAAAAGCGTTTGGTCATTTTGAGCCACCACGTTTATATGAACAAGTGAAAAGACTTGTACGCATGGGGAAATATGATGCTTCATTATTAGTAGATTATTCACGTGAAGAGTGGGATGAAATGGATACCTATCTTGACCACTGGCGTGATATGACTTTTTCTTATGCTGCAGTAAAACAATTAGAAGGTAAATACCTAGTTCAAAATCGTGTTACAGGTGAAATTTATGAATCTGCACAATTTCTCTATATTTTAGTTGCAGCTTGTTTATTTGCGCAGTATCCAAAAGAAACTCGTTTGAGTTATATCAAACGTTTCTATGATGCAACATCAACATTTAAAATTTCATTACCAACACCAATTATGGCTGGGGTTCGTACTCCAACACGTCAATTCAGTTCTTGTGTCTTAATTGAATGTGATGACAGCTTAGATTCAATTAATGCTACTTCTGCTGCGATTGTTAAATATGTTTCACAACGTGCTGGTATTGGGGTGAATGCAGGCGCTATTCGTGCATTAGGTAGCCCAATCCGTAATGGTGAAGCATTCCATACAGGTTGTATTCCTTTTTATAAACATTTCCAAACTGCGGTGAAATCTTGTTCACAAGGTGGTGTTCGTGGGGGTGCAGCAACCGTTTATTACCCGATTTGGCATTTAGAAGTTGAAAGCTTATTGGTATTAAAGAACAATCGTGGTGTAGAAGATAACCGCGTCCGTCATATGGATTATGGGGTACAAATTAATAAACTTATGTATCAGCGCTTGATTAAAGGTGCAGATATTACTTTATTCAGCCCATCTGATGTACCGGGACTTTATGCTGCATTCTTTGCTGATCAAGAAAAATTTGAACAACTTTATCTACAATATGAACAAGATCCTGCCATCCGTAAACGTAGTGTTAAAGCAGTAGAGTTATTCTCATTATTAATGCAAGAACGAGCATCAACTGGGCGTATTTATATTCAAAATGTGGATCACTGTAATACTCACTCACCATTTGATCCTGCAGTAGCACCAGTGCGTCAATCTAACCTTTGTTTAGAAATTGCTCTGCCAACAAAACCATTACAACATATCCATGATGAAAATGGTGAAATTGCACTTTGTACATTATCTGCATTCAATTTAGGTGCGATTGAAAACCTTGATGAATTAGAAGATTTGGCAGATTTAGCTGTGCGTGCTTTGGATGCACTTCTCGATTATCAAAATTATCCAATTAAAGCTGCGAAAATTGGCTCTATGGGACGCCGTTCTTTAGGAATTGGCGTGATTAACTATGCTTATTATTTGGCGAAAAATGGCGTACGTTATTCTGATGGTTCAGCAAATGATTTGACTCACCGTACCTTTGAAGCAATTCAATATTACTTATTGAAAGCTTCTAATCGTTTAGCTAAAGAGTTTGGTCCATGTAACTTCTTTAATGAAACCAATTACGCAAAAGGAATTTTACCGATTGATACCTATAAAAAAGATGTGGATCAATTAACTAAAGAGCCTTTGCATTATGATTGGGAAACATTACGCCAAGAGATTAAAGAGTTTGGTTTACGTAATTCAACATTAACTGCATTGATGCCGTCAGAAACATCATCGCAAATTTCTAACGCCACCAACGGTATCGAGCCACCTCGTGGTTACGTCAGTATTAAGGCTTCAAAAGACGGTATCTTACGTCAAGTTGTACCTGATTATGAAAATTTAAGCGATAAATATGAATTACTTTGGGATATTCCAGGTAATGATGGTTACTTACATCTTGTTGCGATTATGCAAAAATTTGTGGATCAAGCAATTTCAGCAAATACTAATTACGATCCTCAACGCTTTGAAGATGGTAAAGTACCAATGAAGCAATTATTAAAAGATCTATTAACTGCATATAAATATGGTTTAAAAACACTTTACTATCAAAATACCCGTGATGGTGCAGAAGATAGTCAAGAGGATCTTGATGACGGCTGTGCTGGCGGTGCTTGTAAAATCTAATCAATAAAAGGTCAGTATCACTGACCTTTTTACTGTATTTAATCGAATATTGAGGAAAAACTGATGGCATACACCACCTTTTCACAACACAAAAATGATCAGCTCAAAGAACCAATGTTCTTTGGTCAAAATGTTAATGTGGCACGCTATGATCAACAAAAATATGAAACGTTTGAAAAATTAATTGAGAAACAACTCTCTTTCTTCTGGCGTCCAGAAGAAGTGGATGTTTCACAGGATCGTATCGACTATCAAGCGTTACCTGAACATGAAAAACATATTTTTATTAGTAACTTAAAATATCAAACTTTATTAGATTCAATTCAAGGTCGTAGCCCAAATGTGGCGTTATTGCCGTTGGTTTCCATTCCTGAATTAGAAACTTGGATAGAAACTTGGACTTTCTCAGAAACGATTCACTCGCGTTCTTACACCCATATTATCCGTAATATCGTCAACGATCCGTCTATTGTGTTTGATGATATTGTAACTAACCAAGAAATTATTAAACGAGCAAGAGATATTTCTGCATATTATGATGATTTAATTCGTGATTCACAGCTCTACTCACTTTATGGTGAAGGGACTTACACCGTAGATGGGAAACAGTGTACTGTGACTTTACGCAATTTAAAACGTCAATTATACCTTTGTTTAATGAGTGTTAATGCGTTAGAAGCAATCCGTTTCTATGTTTCATTCGCCTGCTCTTTTGCATTTGCTGAACGTAAATTAATGGAAGGAAATGCGAAAATTATCAAATTCATTGCACGTGATGAAGCATTACATTTAACCGGTACTCAACACATCCTGAATATTATGGCAGCTGGACAAGATGATCCTGAAATGGCAGAGATTGTCGAAGAGTGTCAACAAGAAGCTTACGATCTCTTTGTTGCAGCAGCAGAACAAGAAAAAGAGTGGGCAAATTACTTATTTAAAGATGGCTCGATGATTGGTTTAAATAAAGATATTCTTTGTCAATATGTAGAATATATTACCAACATTCGTATGCAAGCTGTGGGTTTACCGCTACCATTTGCAACACGCTCTAATCCAATTCCATGGATTAGTGCTTGGTTAGTTTCAGATAATGTTCAAGTTGCACCGCAAGAAGTAGAAGTAAGCTCTTATCTTGTTGGTCAAATTGATTCTAAAGTCGATGTAGATGATTTTGAGGATTTTAAACTTTAATCCTATCTTCTGATAAAGGCGTAGTATTACGCCTTTATCTCAGTTTAATGACAAAGTCTATTCAATATTTTTTAGATATTTTT